>DBZJ01000064.1 GCA_002311635.1 Syntrophaceae bacterium UBA1163 | reverse complement strand
ATAGAGCTTCCGTATGTGAGGAAAAACGTAAAGGAATTTGTCAATTTCCTTGATCCATTAATCGCGCAGCCACTTGAACCAGGGGAACTAATCGCCCTACTCCGGAATTCGCTAGATTATGACCGCCTGATCTGTGAAGACGAGATCCCAAGCATCGACGACCAGAAAATATCAAACTTGAATCAGCTTCAGCTTGCAGCAACAAAGTATGACTCCATTGAATCCTTCCTTTCCTACACTGATGGCTTTCAGGGAGATACGGCAAACGATAAAGACGGAGTTTCTTTGATGACGATACATAAATGCAAAGGACTGCAATTTCCCGTGGTCTTTGTCATCGGGCTTGTGGAGGGGATACTGCCAAGCAAAAGAGGGGATCTTGAAGAAGAGAGAAGAATCTGCTTTGTCGGGATCTCACGGGCCATGAAGAAGCTTTACCTTACCCACTCATTCACATATCTCGGACAGTCTTCAAAAAAGTCCATCTTCCTGGACGAGATTCTTGGGAACAAGAAATAAACACCTCTAATCCGCCATTCCACAGACGAGTACAAATCAAATCTCTTTCAACATCTTGAATGGAGACCCCCATGAAGAAACAAAGGGACAAGTCCGTAACCCGTGAGCCTATTCAGAATCTTCTTCTGGAGCATAAAGGAAGAAGGTTTGTTTTGGATTGCGGTCATCGGGCGATTTTAGGTGATGGTCGCAGTAACACCATCATTGTGTACGCCGGAGGCAAGGCAGTCTGTCACCAGTGCGGGTACTGAATCTATTCAAACTGTGGAGGGTGTGGATGGTTGGAAGCATTTTCCAAAGACTTTTATATATACAATATACATGTTTCACCCAAAACTCTTTCTTGTGAAAAACCATCCACACCATCCACAACCTTTCACAAGAGAATGAAATCAATGACTTATAAAACAGATTTTGTGGAGGGTCTGGATAGTTGAAACGACGGCTACCCATTGCCATCAACCAAAATCGTAAACCTAACAGCCAAAGAAACGGAGGAAAACTATGTCATTCGAGCTACTGCATTTCAGAGACTCAGACCAAATCCTGAAAGACAAGGGGATGATGGAAGATGTCGAGAAGACGCTTGAATATCTCGATACCGTCCTTTTCGAGAGCCCAAATAAAGGCGAACTCTTGAAGGAATCCCTAAAAGATACCGGATGGAGAGAGGATGGGACACTGAACATTCTTGAAAACCGAAGGTATCAGCACAAGGGGTACAAAAACAAGGTGGCAATCGAAGGCTATATTGGCACTTTTGAAAACTTGGAGGGGATCTTCCGGCTTCAGGTGGCATTCGATAAGCAAAAAATCGATACCGGAATCCTTCTCATGAACAGCTTGCGGAGTTTTGATAGCCCATTTGGGTCTTCCGCCGAACTCGTTGGCTGGGAAATAGAGCAGTTGGAGCCCACTGTATTCATGCCGATCTCCGTCGCGCTCTTTGATCTTGGTAAGACCGACTCAGAACCCGAATTGAAAGAGAGCATGCCAAGATAGTTCATCCCATCCTGCAAATCCGACCAAGACCATCCATTACCACAACCACACACGACAATAAGGAGTAACTATGATCCAGGATTTCTTAAAAGCTGGATATCCAGCTTTATGCATTCTCACCCAGGAACCGGATCGAGCGGAACAGATACTACCATGTGAAGGAGTGCAGTTTTATGCATGGGACTGCATCCGTGGCATTCATCCGGCAAAAAAAACCAACCACATCCAAGTTGAGATTCGAGATCCGGTGGAAGCTGTGAGATGGCTCGATTCTCGTCAAGACTCGGTGCTCATAGCACATAACCTTCATCTCTTCCTGGACATTCCGGAAGTAGTTCAGGCCATTCAAAACGGAATCAGCAGGTGGAAATCACTCGGATCCTGTCTTGTGATGATCTCTCCGGTTATTCAAATGCGTCCCGAGTTGGAGAAGATTTTCACGGTTATCGACCTTGAGCTTCCTGATGAAGAATCCCTATTTCACCTTCAAATGGAACTTGCCAAGACAGTCAAGGTGGAACCCAATCCAGAGTCCGTTAGAGCGGCCAGAGGTCTCACTGAGTTTGAGGCAGAAACAGCATTTGCCCTCAGTTTGGTCAAAACAGGACGGTTTTCCTCAAAAGTTATAGGTGAAGCGAAAGCTCAGATGATCCGGAAATCCGGACTCATGGAGTTTTGGCAGCCAGCTGACATTGCCGATGTGGGAGGTCTGGAGAATCTTAAGGCATATATCAGGAACCGTGCTCGTGCATTCAAGCCGGAAAACCACGATCTTCCAAAACCCAAAGGCATTCTTCTAGTGGGCATACCAGGTTCAGGCAAAAGTTTAACCTGCAAAGCCACCGCTAACATTCTCGGGTGGCCATTGATTCGGCTCGATATTGGGGCCTTGAAGAATTCGCTTGTTGGAGAATCTGAGCGAAGAATGCGCCAGGCAACCAGTGTGATAGATGCGTTTGGTGAAGCTGTGATCTTCCTTGATGAGGTCGAGAAAATGTTCGCAGGGACCCAGAGTAGCGGACAGACTGATTCAGGTACTACAGCATCCATGTTCGGCCACTTCCTGACATGGCTTTCTGAAACAATTACGCCGATACTGGTGATGGCGACAGCAAATAACATCGCGCAACTTCCTCCGGAATTCCTGCGCGCCGGTCGTTTCGACTCTATTTGGTTTGTGGACATTCCTTGCAAAAATGAAAGAGAGCAGATCATCGAGATCATGAACCGGCGCTATGGGTCTGAGATTTCGCTGGAATATTCTGCAAAGATGAACGGTTATTCAGGGTCCGAGATAGAACAGCTGGCAAAGGATTCTCTATTCGATGGATTGGAGCAGGCCTTTAACTCCTTGATCCCTCTATCCCGCACAATGAAAAAGGAAATCGACTCCCTCAGGGAATGGGCAAAGACCAGAGCAAGATTTGCCAACACACCCGAAGACGAACCGGCTGACCAAAGGAAAATCAGAGTGCTCCAAATGGGAGGCAATGAATGAGCCACATTGCGAAAATCACCTTAGAAATTAATAATCTGGAGATCCTGAAGCTGGCATGTGAACGACTTGGGCTGGAGTTCATGGAGAACCAGCAAACCTACAAATGGTATGGCACTTGGATTGGAGACACCCCACTACCTGAAGGAATCTCCATCCATGATCTTGGAAAATGCGACCATGCGATCCGTGTACCAGGTGCTCAGTATGAAATTGGCATCGTAAAGAGGGACCGGAAGTACATTCTCCTCTGGGACTTCTGGAATCAGGGCGGATTGGAGCTAAAACTCGGGAAAAATGCTGGCCGGCTGAAACAAGCATACACCATAGAGCGTGTCCGAAAAGAGGCCAGACTAAAAGGACATCGTATCTGTGAACAAAAGACCGACAAGGGAATCCGGCTGGTTTTGAGAGTATGAGAAGGGAGGCAAGAATGATCGATATAAACCAATCTCCGGATAAAACGGCTGCCACTCTTGAAAGATTCCTTGCAGACTGCGGAAATGAAGACCCTTATTTTCAAAACATCTGGATGGCAGCAAGGTATCTGGTAACAGCTGGTTCGGGCCATTGCGAGTATCAGGTCCAGTACGCCAGTGGAACAACACTTTGGGGTGCTCCCGGTTCCCATCACTCAATTCCTCGAATCCCTTACCAGCCAAAGACCAGGATCGTTGTCACAATACATCGTGGACTTCTCGCTTCAGTGGTGAGTGATGCTCCAATCAATATCACAGTATTGAAAGTCGATGAGGACACTGACGACACGATCTATCGAGAGGAAAGCATTGAGGTCGATCTGGATTACGTTGCTCGAAAGTATGCGGAGGCTGAAAAGTTCTGGGAGGAAGAGTCAAATGATTACCCGTGAAAAAAGGAAGCAATATATCAAGGCCGGCGGTACTTTCTGTGATGGAGACAGCTCAAAAAAACCGGAGCCGTGGTTATCGTGAGCCAAGACTCCGGTACAAAGCAGGAGACAATCAAAATGAATACCCACGTGTAAAATAATACTGGTATTTACTGAGTCAAGCTCACTTCAATGGGCATAACTTTCGTGCATTCCTTCCCTTTCTGTCCGGTGTTAGAGGAACGGTGATGCTGGTGCGTTCTGAGATTAAGGATTTAAGGATACGTGGAAGGTCCGCGCGTCGAAAAGGAAAAGGGAATGATTAATCGGCCAAATTTGAGGCTGAGATAGATCAAGGAAAACGGAGCCCAGTGTATGTGGATCAAGGAGGACTGTGTGAAGCGATTGAAAACTCGGGGGAAATTCATGTTCTATCAGGGCACAAGGCGAAGGGTGCCTTTACCTCTTGAAAAAGGCACACGACTAATCCGGTACTGTTTACAGCTCCTCGCGGCGGCAAAAGAAGTCGTTGGCAATTGGGATCAAGGAGATCTTGCTACTGCGGTCAGAAATCTGGATGCAACCTTAAAACATATCGAAAAAAGAATAGGTGCGAAGCAGCGCCAGATAACAGTGCTGATAATTGAGCACCGACATGGTCGCAATGTTTACGTTTGTGAATCCGAGGATATTGCGGCGGCTGAACTCTACCGGTTTGTTGAAGAATACTGGAATGAAATGCCCGAAGACTTTGGCAAGATTCCTTTGAGCAGACAGGAAGCGATCAAGGTTTACTTTGAGGAAAAAGACGCCGAGGAATCGTATGAAATGCTGACGGTCCTCCCCACCATTACACTCTAGTTCCAAAACCGCCTCACGCCTCCTATATAGACCCTCAAGGCAATTCAGATCAGCCATCCATACACGAATCAACGACTGGGGAATAGCGCATGAAAGAGATAATCATTGATGTCTCAGACGACGGGGAGGTCAAAATTGAGACCAGAGGATTCACTGGAAAATCCTGCATCCAAGAGTCCCAATTCCTCAAAGACTTGCTCGGAAAAGAAATCTCACAGCAACTCACACCCGCTTATTACAGCACCAATCAGAAAGAGAAGGTGAAAAAGCATCTGCCTCTTTGTGGTTAACGGAAATGATCAAGTCGTCAGAATGGCGATTTGAAATACGAAGGAGGAAACCGGAATGCAAGATGAAAATATATTCCAGAAAGCTTGCTTGGTCCAACT
Organism: Syntrophaceae bacterium UBA1163; assembly: GCA_002311635.1. Lineage (GTDB taxonomy): Bacteria > Desulfobacterota > BSN033 > BSN033 > UBA1163 > UBA1163. The sequence continues at coordinate 7,454 of DBZJ01000064.1, read as the reverse complement.
TTCGACCGGAGTTTGGCAGGGAGTGACCGCTCTTGGTTCAAATCTTATGGAAAAAATCGGAAATGCGGATTGGCTCAAAGGCGCCAAGGTATTGATAGACCCAGACTGCCTGTCCTCTGTACGATCGGTTCTCAGCAAAGCAAGGACCCATTTAGCAAAAGCCGCTCTTCCGTTTCCCATACACGGTTTGACGCTGGTTCCGAAGGAAACTCTTTCCCGCATTGATGAAGCACTCAGCCAGATGAAGCCCGAATTTGAGGCCGAAGTTGAAAAGTTCATCTCGAATTATGAGGACGAACGGCAAAAAGCACGGGAAAGCTTGGGGCATCTGTTCAATGAATCCGACTATCCCATTGATGTCCGAAGGAAGTTCAGGTTTGAATGGCGATTCATCACGATGGATGTTCCCGGCAAATCTGGAATACTCTCCCCTGAGCTGTATCAGAGGGAAAAAGAAAAATTCCAGGCCCTAATGGAGGAAACTCGTGAACTGGCCACTGTAGCTCTTAGGGAGGAGTTTGCTGAAATTGTCCGGCACATGGTTTATAGGCTCTCCGGTGAGCAAGATGGCAAGCCAAAACGGTTCCAATCATCAATGCTTGAAAAAATGGGAGAGTTTCTGGATTCGTTTGGGGATAGAAACCTCTTTAATGATGAAAAACTCGCCGCGCTCGTGGACCAAGCCAGAGATGTGGTCAATGGCCTTTCGACCGACGAATTAAGGCAGGATGCGAATTTGAGGCGATATATTGCCGATGAAATGAACCATCTGAGAATTTCGGTCGATGGGGCCTTGGAGGATTTGCCGAGAAGGAAAATTCGGTTGGCAGCTTGAAATCGTTTGGGTTTCGCTTGAAGCTGGATGCCCCTACCACAAAGGGCAATGTTCAGCTTCAAGCAAAACTGCAATTTTTATTTTTTCACTGTAAATAGGAGGTGGATCTCAATCCTGCGTGCCATAACTGAAAACGAACGTTCTTAGCTAATTCGGAAGGATCGAGAAACACAAGGAAGAGCGCTCTCGGCGGCTCCGCTTCTCCCTTGTCGCGGGTCTAAGTCTGACAGCCACTAATTCCGGTTTCCATCTTCCCCACTTCTGGTTTAGCTGCCCCTTTGGTATGCCTTTAGTTGTAACTTTCACGTCACAACGGGAATGGTTCGTTACGCCTGCTCGGTTGATTATGCCTGCCTCAAATCCTATGGACATTTGAAGTGGTTTGCGTGATCATGCTCATGTGGTTTGTAAACTATCAGCGACAGTCCATAGCTTTCGAATTTTGGACTAGCTTCACGATGGTCAAGGAGTAGGAAAATGTCTGAGGCAGAATCTATTTTCCTGAATACGTTCTTGCGAGCTGCCGGCCTGTTTGGCTCTATTGGTTTATATAGACATATCTCATTAAGAAGCATCGGACTAGTGATTCCGGGGTTGATCGAATCGAATCGTTCTTTTTCGGAGTCACTGGCAAATGATGTTGAGAATGAGCGTTTTTTTGTGGGAGTGGATGGTCGGGAGAGGTTTTTTGAACACATCGGTGGAATAGAAGGTTTAACAAAGATGTTATCTTCCCAGAATATTGAGTCCTATAAGGCGGTTGTAGATGCAACTTGTCTGGTCTTCGCTCATTCAGTTTTGGATGGCGCTGTGCTTGATTATTGTCGCGTTTGTTCTTTGCTGGCACCGTGTGACTGGGTACATCTCATTGCAGGAAAGAAAATATCAGTTAGGGAGATAAGAGATGCTACACTTGAGGAGATAACCACAAGAGAAGTGGCCTCGTATGTAGATTCACTTGATAGAGCCTCATTACTTCACAAGCTGGACAGGCTCTTTCAGGTATGTCACCCTCCTTCCACCATTGGCGTTTTGACAAAACCATATAGCTACGACAGAGATAGAATTAGCGCGATTGATGATACACGGCATGAAATTATCCACAAGAGTGGACCAATTGCACCTATACCAACCATAGAAGGAGATATAGAATATCTAATGGACACGAACACTTTTTTGATGTCTATCGTAAATAGTAAGTACAATGTCAGATTTGACCCTGCCCTGATGTTTAAGAAGCAAACATGAAATAAGATAGGGGAAGGAGCAAGTGCCCTTTTTTATAGGGGTCTTGTGATGAATATCAACACGCCCTTAGATTCCAATTGGGTCTACGACCCCTCTTTTCCGAGCCTGAAAAAGCCCATTCAATTTCATCAAGCTTCACAGTCCAAAAATATTCTTGCGAAACCGGAATGTAACTGTAATATGCTTCCACCAACAAATTCTCCTGCTTTGCCCCTTTCCCTTGATGCCCGTCAGATCGAGGAGGCAAAATGAAAAAATTCAAATTCCTGCTTTTTATCGCTGTACTGGTCGGATTCGCTGCCCTTGCTTATGCCGGTTTTGATGACGGTAAAGCGGCTTATGACCGAGGCGATTACGTCACTGCTTACAATGAACTAAAGCCTTTGGCGGTGCAGGGAAATGCCGAAGCACAACGCCTTCTGGGATGGATGCTCGACTTTGGAGAAGGTGTTCCACAGGATTATGCCGAGGCAATGAAGTGGTACCGGAAGGCAGCGGATCAGGGGGATGCTAATGCACTATTCCATATTGGTGTGATGTACGCCGACGGCAAAGGCGTACCGAAAGATCTTGTGCAAGCGCATTTATGGTTTAATTTAGCAGGGGCACGAGGACTTGCAGCGGCGCGAGGGTTCAGAGATCAAGTGGCTGAGAAAATGACTCAAGCCCAAATCACCGAAGCTCAGCGTCTAGCAAGAGAGTGGAAGCCGAAAGGCAACGATTAACGGCAAAATGGAAGATTGCTGCAAGTTCCTTTCATCTCACAAATGGAGGAGTTTTATGCTCAGGAAATGGCGAGCATTTGCTCCATTGCATTTCTGCCTTGCCGCATGTATCCACGGTGCTGTTATTTTCCTTTCTTATTCCACCCTTGGAGTTGCCTTTGCCGAACAGTTGCAGGAACCGCCAGAGATAGTCGGCCTCAACAACAAAGTCACGGAACTCACAAAAGAACAAAAGGCGATGTACACTGACCTAAATGATACATTTGGAATCATCGGACATGAGAAAGATCCCGACAAACTCAAACCAGCTATTGAGAAACTCGACAAGATCCTAGAAGAGAATCCAGAATATTCGGATGGGTACTTCATGCGGGCAATGGCAAATTACCTTTTTCTACGAAGTAAGAATTACCCTATGATCATTGCTGATATTGATAAGGCAATTTCATTGCATTCGTCCAGCAAGTATGATGGGGCTTTCAAAACCACCGCTTCCCACTTCAGTCTTAGGGCTAAAGTACTCAAAGAAAGCGGTAATTTCGAACGCGCTATGGATGATCTCGAAAAAGCCATCAACATAGATATCCATGACGCCATTCCGCCTTCGGGTACAACACCGAACGAAGAACCGGAGGCAGGTGCATGGGGACAAAAAGATTTTGACGAAATTATCAGCATATATCCGAATGACTATAAAGGATATCTGTTTAGAGGGCTGTTTTATTACAATTACCGTTTGATGCTTAATGGTGTCCCTCAAGGATATGAACATGCAATTGCGGATGTTACCAAGGCTATTAGTCTAAATCACAGTAGTCCAATGTCATACTACATACTTGGCTCTATTTTGGACCAAAAACTTGCATTTGGTCGAAAGTCGGATGAGGATTACCGTAAAGAGGCAAAGTTCACACTGAACGGACAATCAATTTGGAATGCATATCCTGAAGAGTGTTCTAAAATCATTGAGGCTTATACAGCGGCTATTAAGATAGACCCAAAGATGATAGAAGCCTACCAGAAGAGAGCAGAGATTAATTTAGAAACGCAACAATACGAATTGGCTATTCAAGACTACGACAAAATCATTGAGCTTTGTCCAGTTGAGGGTGGGACATACAATGATAGAGGTCTGGCGAACATGAAGTTAGCCCGTTATTACCGCGCAATCAGTGATTTTTCAGCAGCAATTGATATCAAGGAGAAGAAATCAGACGATTTTCACTGGCTTTATAGTAGTTATAGTAACCGCGCAAGTGCCAATTCGATAGCTGGCAATTATGAAAACGCGATTAATGATTATACAAAAGCAATACAACTGTATTTGGCAGATAATATTATCTTAATGAATGTATCGCAATTTCGCGCTATATATCCTGAGTACAACAGCGTTTCTGACGACATTTTAGCGAAATTATTGTGGAAAAAGACATTTCCAAATTGGAAGTACGAAGACTTTGCAAAACAGTTTCTTAAGAAGGATATCCATTATTCCACCATAATGCCAGAGTTATATGTAAAACGTGGAGATACGTATTTGATCTGTGGTGATTGGAGGAAAGCTATCCTGGATTACAACAGGGCGGCGAAGGGCTTCCCTAGCTATGAGGAAGCGATAGACAGATGGCGGCCACTTACGAAAGACAAAGAGACTATTTCACCTATATATCTGGATTTCAAAACAATCGAGAAAAGCGGAACGCACATTGTTAAGTTCTGGATCAAATCCAACAACAAGAATTCGCAGGAGTTTTTGGAGAATTGCGAGATAAATTGCTCCTCAAAGCAAATGCACGTGCTTGAGTTTCTCCTGTACGATGAAAATGGAGATGCTGTGCAAAGGACTGGCACTACAAGGTGGCAAAGCATAATACCGGATAGCTTCGGCGAAGTCTTGTACAACCACCTGTGTAAAAGCGGGGCGCTACAGTGAACATGGGCTATTAACAATAGATACTTCACTTATGGGCAACTTACTGGGAGTAGCGCCGATGAAGAAAATTATCATTCTCGCAATGCTCTTCCTCACCTTAGCAGTTTCATACGCAATTGCCCAAGAAAAGCAAGACACACCTGACGAGTATTCAATGCGGTTCACATTACCTTCGCCAAAAGATGTAAATTGGTTAAAGCCGGTGAAATGTATTGCCATTGCATCAACCATATTGGTGGAGCAAGCGCTTGAGCAGCAAGACTTCAAAACACCCAAGTTGACCGGTAAGGTTGGAAAAGGGACCGACCATCTGCGCCTCTGGTTGGATGGCGACACACTCATTCTTCAATCGGGTAATGAAAAACCGGACCGTTATCAGGTTACAGGACGCCGCAACAAGTGGCTTATCGCTTTGTACCACGGCGGTGAAATACCTGTGGCGAAGTCGTTCACTTTAGATGAAAGATCTGGATTCGCCGTCTGGTCCCTGAGTGAACCGATGCTCTTTCCCGGCTCTGAGTATCCATGCGTTTCCACTGTATACCTTCAATGTACAAATTAGAGGAGCCTTACTCGCTGGATGAGACCAACTCGTTGACGGTCTTTTTTCATGGAGGAAGCGTAGATGAGGAAGATTTTGAGGTCTTCGGTTCTGTTGTTCGTCCTGTTCGGATTACTGTCTATTGCTCTTGCCCAGGATACCATCACCCCCGAAGACGCCGCCAAATTCATCGGTCAGCAAAAAACCGTATGCGGCACGGTTGCCAGTGCACATTATGCCACTCGAAGTAAGGGGCAGCCGACCTTTATTAATCTCGACAAACCCTATCCAAATCAGGTCTTCACAGTGCTTATTTGGGGATCGGACAGAAGTAAGTTCGACAGGCCGCCCGAAGCGCTATATTTTAAGAAGGATATTTGTGTAACAGGGATGGTACAGAGCTATCAAGGGGGCCAGAGATTGTGGTGAAAGATCCCTCACAGATTATGGTGAAGTAGCCTGATCACATCGGGGAATTGAGTACCTCTTATCGATCCGCACAATCGTCATTTTTCGCTTGATTTAACTGAATAAAGTTCTATTTTGGCTAATTGTGGAGCACCAAAGCTTCGCTCTCAAAATGGAAATGGGCTATGGATCAAAGAGCTTTAGAAAATTTGTGGGCTGAATTCTGTTTTATTCTGAAAGTGCCGTTGAGCACCAGCGAAAGCGCTTTTCAGGACAAGGTTCTTCGGTCCATTGAGAAGCTTGGGTGGAGCCAATTTCTAAAAGAGATTGAAATCCAGCCAATTCTCCCTATCGGCAGGGGTACAATACGGCCCGATCTCGTTATTTACTCGCCGGAAAGGTATCCTATAATCGCAATAGAAGTAAAGAAGCCATCAGAACGAATCGATACCCCCAATTGTGCTGGGCAACTGAGATCCTACATGCGCCAGATGAAAGCGGACTTTGGCTTGCTCATTGGAAGCGAAATTCTGGTATTCTATGATGGTAAATCTTCGCCGGTTCAGCATGAGGCATTTCTTCTGGACAGAATCAAATTCGATGAAAAATCTGAGAGCGGATTGAAGTTCGTAGAAGTCTTTTCGAGAAATAACTTCCTGTCGAAGCAGTATAGCTCCTATGTGGATGAAAAAATACTCATATTCCAGAGGGACCAAAAAATAGAGGAATTGAAACGTGCCCTTCATTCCAAGGAAATTAAGTTGAGTGTGAAGGAGTTTTTGAAGAAAGAGTTGGATGCATATGGTTATGGAGAAGATGCTGTTCAAGAGGCAATGAAGGAACTGGTGATAGAAATCCGGGTGACACCCACTATCTCTGTGATAACCCCCCCGCCATCACATCCGGTTGATAAAGTAAAAAAAAGTACCCTCGGTAGGGAATTCCGCGCAGACACCAGTGCCCAAGATATCGTAGACACCATCAAATCGGCCGGCGCTCAAGGTATCGACCTTAATACGTTACTCGACAAGGCCCTTAAGCACGGCTGGGCACCTAGGTCTAGCAACCCTGAAGGCAGGGTAAAGCGCATAGCGCGAGGCTCCATTAAGCGTGGTATCGTGAAGCTGGTAGACGGCAAGTATATCTATATTGGTGGTACTCCAGAACGAGACGGTACGTAAGTCCAAGAGACGGAATATACGCAATTCCTTACATGGGGCTGCTCATATCTTCCACACAGACAGAAATGGCGAACCATTGGCGGCAGCGGAGAAACCCGCTGCGTTTTGAACCGTTATATGCGCTTGCCCAGTTTTGCCCGAACTGCGGAGCGGAGTGAGCTGAAATGCAATACGGACACACTAACGGACACGTAAAAGGGACCCACCCGGTTAAAAAGTTGTTCTTTGCATTCAAAAACTAACTTACTAAAATGAATCGTGATCTGAATATTGACGTTTCTCATTTACTTCATACAAAAGGATTCCCAATGCCCGAAAAACTCATCGAAATCGCATCAGAAATTGTCCGGACCCAGGTATCTTCAACGCCTATGTCCGCAGCCGATATTGCCTCTTCACTCCGGCAGGTTTTCAGCACGCTACAAGAATTGGAGAAAGCTGAAACTGGAGGAATTGAGTTAGCTCCGACTGCCGCAGAGGAAGTAGCCGCAACGAAGCTCAGCCCAGCAGATTCTATTAAGAACGACAAAGTAATCTGCCTCGAATGTGGTGCTGTGTGTAGACAGCTCTCGTCGAAGCATCT
>DBZJ01000028.1:24839-41873 GCA_002311635.1 Syntrophaceae bacterium UBA1163 | reverse complement strand
TTTTCTGGCATAGCTTATAAATCAGGGGGAATGGGCTTGAGCTTTTCCCACAGTGGACGCACTTTTTCAGGAGGGATGTCCATAAGCATTTTTCCATACTTCCCTCCTTCTAAAATAGGCGTACGAATAAGGCCAGGGCATAAGACACTTACGCGAACCCCCGCCTGGGCCGCCTCGGCTCGCAGCGATTTTGAAAGACCGACCACGGCGTGCTTCGTCGTTGTATAGGCCACGTTTCCTGGACCGGGTAGAAGCCCAGCCATGGAGGCAGTATTGATAATATGTCCGAACCCCTGGGCGATCATCAACTTGTAAGCAGCTTAAATTCCGTTGATCACGCCACGGAGATTGACATCGATGATTTGATTCCAATCTTCGATACCATAAAGACGGACGGGGCCACCGATGGCAATGCCCGCATTATTAAAGATATAATCTAATCGTCCCGTACGCTCGAAGGCCTCTTGGACCAACCTTTCCATAGCAAGAAAATCCGTCACATCTACTTTCACCCCCTTTGCTCTGCCGCCGGAGGCATGGATTTCTGAGGCGATTTTCTCCGCTAAATCGACCTGAAGATCAGCCAAGATCACCTCGCTCCCACGTTTTGCTAACCCCTCGGCAAGAGCTTGACCGATTCCCGAGGCTCCACCAGTGACAATGGCAGTCGCCCCGGCAAAAATGCGAATTGCTTTATTGGATTGCATCGTCCCTCCTAAAATCGCGTATTTTCCAACCTTGTCGGCACCGATATTGTTTAAGTCTAATATCGAAGTCAAGGGATCTGATCAAAAACTGGCCGCAAACGGCAAGAGCTGACAAATCTGTACTCTTTTTAAACTGAATGGATGGGGATTGCAATATCCAATTTCGGATTGCGGAATAAAGAGATCAAAGACAGATATTCCGATCTCTATTCGAATGATAAAGCATAGGCATTTGACGAAAGGGGTTCGGCGTTGCATGATTCAAATAATTCGAATCGTTTTCGCCATCCTGGCTAATACATTTTGAAAGAAAGGATACCCGGACAATGAAACAGAAGGTGAACCCACCGGTGGTGATCACAGAGGATTGTATTGCCTGCCAACGGTGCGTTGCGATCTGCCCGAGTTTTGTCCTGGAGATGGTTGAGGCCAAAGCCGCCGTGGTCAGGGGTGATTGGTGTATCGGCTGCGAGCACTGTGGAGCGGTATGCCCGACGGCTGCCATTCTTCATGAAGGAGCCGTTTTGGACGGTCACCCGAGCAAGGGCGAGGTGCCTGCAACGTCTCCTGAGAATTTGGAGCTTCTCCTGCGCGAGAGGCGCTCGGTCCGGCTCTACACCAGCGACCCTGTTCCGGAGGAAATCTTGAACAAGATTCTCAACGCGGGAAGGTATGCGCCCACCGGATCCAATAGCGAGAACGTCCACTATACGGCGGTCACGTCGCCGGATCAGATCGCCGAGTTAAGAAAGAAGACGATCACCTTTTACGATAAGATGTTTTCCCGAATCCGGGGACGGTTCGGTATGCTCATCGTCTCTCTCGTGGCGGGCAGAAAGATTGCGGAGTACCTGCGTGAATCACTTCCTAAGATGGAATATGCAAACGAGCTGATCAGGCAAGGCAAAGATCGCCTGTTCCACCATGCGCCCGTGGTGATCCTCGCCCACGCAGAATCCTGGGACAGGAGCTCGTCCTTCAATTGCTCGGTAGCCCTTTACAACTGCTCCCTGATGGCCCACAGCCTGGGGCTCGGTTGTTGCTTCAACGGCTTCCTGGTCAATGCGGCAAACCATTCCTCGAAGATTAAACGATGGCTGGGCATCCCGGCAGATCATAAATGTTATGCAGCGATGACCCTCGGGTTTCCGGATGTGAAATACTTGCGCTTAGTTCATCGCTATCCTGCTCGGGTGGGTCAACCTGCGCCAGGTGAGGGTGCCAAGCAATCAAATGCAAATTAACCTCATCATTATGCTTCCACCTTCCAATTGTTTGTTTGCGCAACCCCTTTCCTTGCTAAATCTCAGATTGCGGAATATGCCTGACTGCCCTGCACCATGTTAGGCATGAGTTTGAGATTAACACCTCGAACATCGCGGCTCAGTCAAAACTCTCGTTCCACTTGTGAATCAGGAATTCGATCAGGAAAGGCCCTCTGCGGCCGCAGGCAGCGCGAAAGGTGTCGGCAAAACTCTCAAGCGACTCGACTCTGACCGCTTCCATGCCCATGGCCTTGGCGAGCCCCACCCAGTCGAGGTCAGGACGGCCGATGTCGAAGAAGGTGTCTGAGGCGCGTCCGGGCGTTGCGCCCGCTGTGCGCAGCTCGCCGTACAGGATCTTGTAAACGCGGTTGGCAAACACGACGTTTACCACGTCGAGCTTCTCGCGGGCCTGCGTCCACAGCGCCTGGAGCGTATACATACCGGCCCCGTCGGCCTGGAGGCAGATGACTTTGCGGCCAGGGCAGGCCACTGCCGCGCCCGTGGCGCAGGGAAACCCGTGTCCGATCGCGCCGCCGGTGCTCTGGATCCAGTCATGAGGAGCCGCGTTGAACATAGCCGAAAAGACTGCGCGGCCCGAAGTCACCGAATCGTCGGCGACAATCGCGTTCTCGGGCAGCAGGGCGGCAAGCGTCACTCCGAAGGCTTCCGACTCGAAGGGACCGCTGGCGATGCGCGGCTTTGGGCCCGCCTCCTCAACCTGCATGACGCGCGGCGCCCGGATCTCGTCGGCAAGCTCCTCCAGTGCGGCCACGGCGTCCTGGTCCGGCCGCGCGAGCACATGCGTCGCACAATCCTGCGGCGCCATCAGGCTGGGCTTTCCGGGATAGGCGAAGAAACCCACCAGTGGCTTCGCGCCTACAAGGATCACGTGTTTGAGCCCAGCGAGAGCCCGGAGGGCTGTGTCGACCACGTACGGAACGCGATCCACCGGCACCCTGCCGCGGCCGCGGGCCATGCGTGGTACATGCGTGGCAGCGCGCAGCTTTGCGCCGGTGGCGTTCGCAATTCTGTGGGCCGCAGCGAGGCCTGCCTCACTCAGAGCCTGTCCGTTGAGGAATAACATGGCTGGTTCGCCCAAGCGGAGAACCTGCGCCACCGTGCGGAGTACATCAGACGCCACTTGCGGCCGTGGCGTCACCGGAAGCGGCATAGCCGGGCCGCTCCCCTCGCTCCACGCCACATCGGCCGGCACGATCAGTGTGGCGATCTGACCCGGAGGAGTGCGCGCAGCCTGTACCGCTGCGGCGGCATCGGAGGCAATCTGCTTCGCGGAGCCGCTCGTCCTGACCCAGTGCGACACCGCACGGGCGAGCCCTTCGGTGTCTGCGGTCAGCGGTGGATCCAAAGAACGGTGGTAAGATGCCTGGTCGCCGACGATGTTTATCATCGGCGTATGTGCCCTCCGCGCATTGTGCACGTTCGCGATCCCGTTCGCAAAACCCGGTCCGCAGTGGACCAGCGTCATCGCGGGTTTCTCCGCCATCCGTGCGTAGCCGTCGGCGCAGCCCGTCACAACGGTCTCGGCCAAACCGAGCACACAGCGCATGCCCTCGACCTTGTCAAGGGCAGCGACGAACTGCATCTCGGTGGTGCCAGGGTTGGCGAAACAAACCTCAACGCCAGAGGCGATAAGAGTTCGTATCAGGCTTTCTGCTCCGGTCATACCTTCCTTCCTTTCAGGGAACAATTCTTATCCGTGAAGAAAATCTACCCATTTTGTGAATAGGTGTCAATGGCCTACTTAAGTTGGAATCTTACCACAGGGAGCAAAGAGTAACCTATTTCAATTTCCAACCTTGGCGAAGCCCAATCGTACGAGGCTTTAGTTCTCAAGGTTTCTTAAGGGGTGCCTTCAACCTTATGGTTTTAAAGAATGCACAAAGTGTGAACAGACGATCAAAAATTGTCCGGTTTGGGAATATCTAAAATATCGGGTGTCTAAAATATCCTATAAATTACAGTACTTGCAAAAAAGTGGATTGTTGGCATCAAAGTTGCTTTTTATTAATTCAAGTTGGCTCGTCTGAGGGGATGCATATGGAAAACGGCGAATATTATGTCGTCCTCGATACAAATGAGGACCCCAACTTTCCAAGATTGATACTGGGGTATATACTCGATGGGAAGACGGTAGAGATTTATAAGAACCGAGAAACATACGTTGTCGTGAATATGAAAACGGAAAAGTTCCTCACGTGCATAGGATATGAGCATGCCCATCATGTTTTTGAGGAGTGTGTGAGGAAACTGGAACCTGAAGCAAAGGCATAGCGTAAAGCGAACCTCTCTGATCGCAAAGCCCGCCTGCCCTGCCTGCCAACGCGCGGGAGGGTGAGGCTGGGTGAAAGCCCAGATCCACAAGGTCATTCTCTTATACGTTCGTACATATAGATCCATAAGCACATCTGCCGCAATGGTTCTTCGGGTCGATCGTGGGCACGAAAGCCCTATCCGGATTCACGATCTCTCTCAGAAGACTGAAAATAACCTGGCTCAGGTTCCCGAAATGCTGGTTGAACTCGGCTTCGTCCTTGAAAAGCGGAACTTCAATGTCGGAGTCGATCCTTGTTTTTCCAAGGAGTAAGAACATACAATCGATCCTTTCCGGATCCTCTCCTGTTAACATAGAGTAAAGGAGGAGATAGAATGGAAGCTGGAGACTCCCGATGGCTTCGCTCCAAGAATCCCTGTTGTTCAGGTCGAGCCTATTGTACCGGATGGTGAAGTAATTTCTGTTGGCCGAAGTCTTATAGTCGAGAATCGCCGTCCTCTCTCCCCTCTTCTCGACCCTGTCGAGCCGCGCCCGGAGTTTGAACGAATTCTTCGTCACATCGATTTGCTGCTCGAGGCTCAGGATTCTTGTTCGAAATGCCCTTAGCTTCGGCATCTGGTAATACTTGATGAAATCCTTCAAATGGCTCTCCACCTGGTTCCTGAGCAGATAGATTTCACCCGTGGGGTCTTTACCGTATTGCTCTTCGAAACGCGTATGGATGATCTTCTCGAATTCCTTAAGATTCATCTCCTTCTCCGTCAGAACTGATCCCATTTTTCCCCTGAAGTAGTCCCAGAGGACCAGGTGGACAAAGGATCCGATCTCCTCCTTCTCGAATTCTTCTGAAATGACCTCTCTTTCCCTCAGGCCGAGGACGTATTCGTAATAGAACTGGAGGGGGCAAAAGAGATAGGTGTTTAAAGAACTGGCGCTGAAACGATAGCCCTTTAGAAAACTTATCACCTCCGCGGTCTTGTTGATGGGATGAGGGTTTTTCTCTCTCAGGTTAACGGCGTACTGGATGGTCTTCACATACCTTTTATCATCCCTAACTTTTTCCGTCTTTTGCCTCTCCCAGAGGAGCCTCTCAACAAACCTGTTCCTCTCCTTCTCATCGTTTTCAACGTAAAAAAGATGACATTGTTTTCCTCCCCTGATCAGCGTATCGAAGGTGTAAAACATGATCTCTTCCCGGTCCAGGTACGTAGGGAGTCCCAATATCTGCCTGACCTTGAACGGCAAGAAGGAGTCCTCTCTCGTCGTGTCGGGGAGGATGCCCTCGTTCGCGTCGAGGAAGAGGACGCTCTCGAATTTCAGATTTCTCGTCTCCAAAAACCCAAGAACCTGCACCCCTCTCAAAGGCGTTCCTGTAAAAGGAGTGTAAGAGGCCGCGATGTATTTCTTGAAAAGAGTGAAATAACTTCCGACGTCCTGGAATTGGATCCCTTTCATGAGGGATCTGGAAAGGATCTCCAGATGGGTGATGAAAGATTCCGAGTAGGGGTAGAAAAAGGGATGGAGACGGGCGGTGCTGTTCTGATAGAGATATTCGACCACCTCTTTCAGTTTCCTGGCAAAATCTTCCACATCTCTAAAAGAAAGCATCTTCCCGATGGTTTGGCCATGGATTTCCTCTAAGTGGTCTCTCATCATCTCCAGGGTGATCCCCGGCTCGACTCTTAACACTTTTTCTTTGATGGAAGCGAGTATGTCCTCATCACTCTCCAACTCTGACAAGGATAGAAACTTCCTGGCTCGCCTCTCCGTAAGGGTTTCCTCGATCGCATGGAAAAGAATCCTGGTGATGTCTGCCCTTCCGTCGAAATAGATGTTCTTCGTGTAGGGATGGAGAACGAACTCCAGGTAATAAGGGATATAAAGACGATCCCCGTCCATCGTGGTCACCACTTCCATGAGGTTGTTGAAAAAACCGAAGAGAGGAGTCCTCTGGAGAGGGTATCCGAGGGAGACGTTATAATTGTCCGGATCAAGGAGGCTCAGAGCCTGGTGGAAAAGGGGAAGCAAGGTTTCCGAAGTGGGAAGGACAATGACCGTGTTTTGGTCAAGTTTTTCATTCCGGTCGATCCTGTCTTTCAACAGGGTGCTAATACCGAAGACCTGGCCATGAGAATCCGGGCTCTGATGGAAATGGATTTCAGGCTCGGCTATAGGGAATCCTTTTGGAGCCGTCATTCCAAGGTCGGACAACTTCTTTTTCATCCCCTCTCCTTCCTGAAAAATGAAAAGAGTGTTTTCTTTTTCCATGAAGGATCTAAAAATCTTTTTCTCCGACTCCGTGAGGGCAAAAAAACCTGTGAGGATGACTCTTCTAAAACGACCAAGATTTATACGGTCGATATTCTCTGAAACAGCCCGGTATCTCGAAGACCTCGTAGAAAAATGGCTTTCCTCTATCCTCTTGTAGAACGTCTCATAGAAATAGGAGAGAGATTGGATGCTTTTTGCTGTGGGTTCGGGTATGTTCTCTCCTGCGATGCTGTCGATCTCTTTTACTTTCTGGGGGAATATCCTTTCGATATAAAGTTCTTCAAGGTCGTTGTATAGTTTCATCCCGACAGGGAAGAAGGTGTCGGGAGTGAGAAAGTGCTCCCTCCCCAGGAGATCCGGCGAGGCTGCATGAATGGCGTAAAGGATCGCGATGGCATCGATGGCCTCGAGCTTTCTTCCTTCGAGTCCCAAGGATTCGTCATGGACATGCTCGATGAATTCATCCATAGAAAGAATGACAGGCGGGATGAAACTCGATTTCTCTCTATCCGCCAGGACTTTCCTGAGAAAGTGCGAAGGCCTTTTCCCGGGAAAGATCACGAGACTCGAAGAATAGTCCTTTCCAATCGGGGTCAGATGCTCGGCTACCTTCTCAATCAGATTTTCTGACGGTGAAATCAAAAGGAAGTTCATTGTCACCCGCAGTCACTTCACTCTGGTTATCGCTTTCAGGTCTACGTAAGCGATGATTCCTTCGATATTCCTGTCCGGATAGATCTCCTTCAAGATACGCATATAATTTTTGATCTGGGAGACGTATTCTTTTTCAGCTTCTCGATCCGTCCCCGTTTTATAATCGATCACAACTATCCGATCTTCTTCAAAGATCACCCGGTCCATCCTGAAGAGATTTCCCCGGAGGTCTGAAAAGCCTTGCTCCTTTTTGACGACCCTGGCCGGCGTGGCCCGAAAATAGGGGCTTATCTCTTCATGGCTCAGGAATTCAAGAAGATTTCTCTTCATGGCTTCTATCGGATAGTCAGTCATCAATTCATCATTCACCCGATTGATGATCCGCTCGATTTGCAGCTCTATGTTCTCTAAGCCATCGACAAAATAGAGAACCCTGTGAATAAACTCGCCTCTCCGCCTCTCCTCCAGGTTGAGCTCCTCGACGGCTTCAAAAGGGAATTTTATTGGATCAGGATGGTGATAGAGTTCCATTCTCTCGTGAGTCGTTTCAAGGGAACGGGGGCGAGGAACATTCTTTGATCCGACCCGAGAATCCATAGCCTGAAGAAGGTCAATCGGAAATTGACTTCTTTTTCCCTGAACCCCGACAATATAAAGCTCATCCTCCGCCCGCGTAAAACCCACATAAAGGGTGTTGAGCTTGTTCACCAGATCCTTGAGTCTTTCTTCTTCATATTTCTGTTGAAGAAAGCGGCTCGCTTTCATGATCTGCTGGTTGATCTTGAGCAAATGGACTCCATCCGCCCCCTCGTCAAGGATATATTTGAAACCCCTGGGGATCTCCTCATACACGAGAATAATGCCTACCGGGAACCCCAAACCTTTCGCCTTGTGCAGGGTCATCACCTTCACGGCATCGATTCCTGCCGGGACATCGATCGTCCAGTCCGACTCCCCTGCTTCTTCGTCAGAAGCGTATTTTAGAAAATCACCCGGATTGTTTTTGCCTTCTCCTTCAAAATTTTTTATCACCTCCAGGATCTTGACGAGGGTCGCCTCTTCTTCCCTAAAGTGATCAAAAACCCTGTAGACACGATAAATCTCGTTCACCAGGTCATAGAGGGGCTGATAGCCTGTCGATTTGAAAAGGGCTTCGAAATAACTTTCCCAGACATCAGGGAATTCCTCGCGGAAGGCTTTGTAAAGGGGGGCCTTCTCACGGTTCCTGAAGAGAAATTCATGGAAGGCATCCAATTCGGAGGCCTTTCCATCCCCTCGCAAGGCTTTTCTGAAAATCTCGCCCAGGATAAAGCCCGCGAAGGAAAGATCATCGGGCGGCGAATCGAGGAAGGTGAGCAGGGCCACGATCTCAGCCGTGAGCTTCCTTGTCCTGATGTCAAGGCTGCTGTAAGAAATGAAGGGAATGTCCACCTCGTTGAGCCAGGCCGTGATATTCACCACGTCTTCGTTCCGATAAGCCAGAACGGCAATATCCGAGTAAGCATATCCTCTCTGGATCAAATCCTTTATTAAATCCTGGATCTTCTTTTTTTCGGCCGGTCCGTCATCTTCCTTTTGGCATCCGATGACTTCCACGTAGCCAGAACCCCTTCGGTCTTCCTTTACCGTCTGCTCATAACCTATCAGCCCACTTCTCCTGGCGGGCTCCCGGTATCTGTCATGATTGGCGATCACCTTTTTGAAGAAGACCTTGCTGAAATCGACCACCGCCCCCAGGCTCCGGTAGTTGACCTCGAGCTCTTTCACCTTGTGGAGAGCGGAGGAAAAAGGATTGGTCGATTCGAGTCCTTTCATAATTCCATAATCCGCATTCCTGAAACCGTAGATCGCCTGTTTGGTGTCACCCACCGCAAAAAGACTTCCACCCTGAGAAAGGGAGTTCTCGATCAGCGGAAAGAGGTTGGCCCATTGGATGGAAGAGGTGTCCTGAAACTCGTCGATCAGATAGTGGTAGATCGTCTCCCCGATCCTGAAGTAGACATCCGGTACGATCTCACGGTCGAGATAGTCTGAAAGCTTCTTGTTGATGTCGTGAATGAAGATGGTCCCTTCCCTTCTCTTCACTTCCTCGAGGATATCTTCGAAGGCCTCATAAGTCCTCAGGTAGGGACCGTAGTAGGTCGTCGCATAAAGCTCGATATATTTCTTTATTTGATCTGTGAGGAGGTCCCATTGCTCGGATATCTTTTCATACCGGGTCATCTCCCCTTCTTTCTTAGGTTTGATAACAGGAACATTGAAAAGACCTTTATCGACAAGATCGGGGAAGGCATTGTTCCTCACCCTTTCAAGAATCTTGTAGAAGGAGCTACCTTTGCTTTTCGTGAGTCCTGATTTTTCAACCAACCCGCCCAGGGTCTCCGCCGTATCCCAAATCTTTTTCTTGATCGACTCGATCATCTTTTCTGCATCGATGATTTTGGCCTGTTTGGCGATGCCGGAGAGTTGATGGTAGAGCTCCACGGTCTCCTCGAGAAAATCCTTTGAGGGATCCCAAGGATAAGCAGACTCCCCTCCTCTGTTCTCCAGAATGATCTTGGAGAGTTCCCTGAGGAACTCAGCCTCTTGAGTTCCTTCCCGGACCCCACGCAGAAATCGATTGAAGGCGTAGGCCATGATGCTCTCCGGGGCCATGACCATGGAGAAGTCAGGGCTGTAACCGAGGTTGACTGCCGAGGCCTTGTAGATGGAGGTCATGAAACTGTCAATCGTCTTCACCTGGAATTCCGTATAGCTTTTTAGAATTTCATCAATCGCCGCCCCGGCCTTTCCTGCGAGGTGGTCTTTTTTCACGGAGACGATCTCAGAAAGGGCCTCCGTTTTTTCAGGGTCTTTGAAATAAAGGTCCTTCAGCCATGAGAGGATCCTCCCCTTCATCTCCTTTGCCGCATTATTTGAAAACGTAATGGCGAGAATATTTCCGAGATGGTTCTGAGGAATTTTATCGGAAAGGAGGAACTGGACGAATCGCTCCGTGAGCGAGTAAGTCTTTCCGGAGCCCGCAGAAGCCTTCAAAATGGTCACCTGCGGAAAGGGGATGGATAAATCTTTTTCAAGAACTGTATCGGTCATGGTCTTAACAAAATTTACATCCTCTAAGACACCCTGTCAATTCCCCTTCCGTTTGGAACAACCTGTTTGAAACCTCATCAATCGCCGGGTTAAAATAAAAATGCCGCGATCCGAAGTGCAGGTCGCGCCACGATTTCTACAGAAAAATGGGGAAAAGCGGACGATTCGGCAAATATGGTGAGATCAAAAGATTCGAACGACTGCGCCCAAAAAACCGTGCTGTCCTTCCTCTGAAACCCCTCAAAAGACTCCCCGGCAAAAAATCTCCCAAGGCTTAGAGAAATCGAAGGACTGGAATACCAAAAGAGGAAAGGGCGGTGTGTCTGAGTCTATAAGGTCTTGAGCATCTCTTCCGCAAAATCTCTTAGATCGCTGTCACTGGCGGTCATGGCCAAAATGTCCACTTTGGCTTTGAAGCCCTGTTTCTCAATCGGACTTCTGGTTTCATAGAGATCCTTCATCGCCGCAAGGGCCTGCAACACCTTCTCGGGATCTGAATAATCCAGCAAAAGCGAGAGGGTGCTCCAGTCGTCCGGCAGACCGTACTGATCCAAATAAGCCTTTACCGTCGCTTCAAACTGATCGGTGCCATGATAACGATCGATGTCGTTATGGGCCTTTTGATGTTTCTTGGTTCCTTTCTTTCCCATGAAAAGTTTATCAGCCTCCTTCCGATACTTTTTCATCACCCATTCGGAACGACGGGACCTCACTCGTTCCTGGGGAGTTTCTTTTGGAGCGTACGGACTGCGGTCCCTTCTTCGATCAATCTCTCTCCACGAAATCTTTTCTCTTTCGTCTTCGTCGTGATGCCCAACCATCCTCTCCTCTATCTTTCCGACTGGTCACTCTCTTGGTCCCCCCACGGGAGAAAATGAAAAAGTGAGGAGAAAAAAGCTACGGGGATTTCATTTTCTCTCCGCTTTTCACCTCAACCCCTTGAGGGGTCAAAACGAGAGTGACGACCTCCCCCGACTTTCCAAACTTCCCCAACGGCTTTCCATTCAGGACCAGGTCAACGCCACCAGCATTCCCGAGTTTCATGCGAATTCGATTCGCCGCCTGAACGGAAATACCGTCTCTTGGTTTGAAGGTCATTTCTTTCTCCGGTTGATCATCTACCTGAAGGCTCACCCATGTCTCCTCGACTGCTTTAAGCGCGACGGAGAAAGGCTTCTTTTCCTGAACTGAAGTGGTCGCGGCAACGGGAGGAGAATGGGCAGGAGACTTTTTCTCTTCGGCAACACGTTTTTCTTCTGGTAGACCGGTTGTCGCCGGGGCAGGAGGAGAGGGAGCGACGGCAGGTTTTCCCCCGACAGATTTTTCAGGGAGGGGTTCCACAGGAGGGTTCGAAGAGTAGGGAGAGAAGAAAAAGAAGATGACAAAGCTTGCTACGATGACCCCTACGACCACCCATGTCTGCTTTGTATTCCATGAAATTTTCTGCTTGGGTTTTGAAGGTGGCGTGGCCGAAGCCTTCTGCTTGCTTTTCACGGGTTGAGGGGAAGGAGGGGCGGTGGGTTCTCCTTTTAAAGCTCTTTCATAACGAAGAAGGACATCGTTGGGGTCGAGCCTGAGATACTTGGCATAGGCTAAGAGAAACCCTTTCACATAGGTGGCAGCCGGGAGGAGGTCGGTTTGATCCTCTTCGATGGCCTTAAGGATGTACTCTCTCACCCTCGTGTTTTTCGACACCTCTCTTAACGAAATCTTTTTGGATTCCCGCTGATTTTTAAGATATTTTCCTAACGTTTCCCTCTCATCCACAGAGAACCCCCTCAAGGTGAATGGTTCAAGGCCAATGGATAGCCCAGCCGATCCAGGGCGCGAGGGTTTCGAGTCCAGTCCTTCTCCACATTTACCCACACGTCTAAGAAGACCCTTGTCCCCAAGAAGGCCTCCACTTCTTTCCGAGCAGCCTCTCCAATCTTTTTCAATTTCTGTCCACCTCTTCCGATGAGAATCTTCTTCTGAGAATTTCTCTCGACATGGATCGTTCCTTTGATGACCACGAGGTTTTTTTCAGGATGCTCTTCAAACGCTTCGATCGTGACAGCCGTTGAATGGGGAATCTCTTGATAGCACTCCCGGATCACCTTTTCTCGAATGATCTCGGAGACCCAGAAGCGTTCGGTCTGGTCAGTGATCATGTCCCCCGGATAATAGGGCTGCGATTCGGGAAGGACTTCCAGGATTTCGTCCAATAGAATATCTGTCCCTTCCCCGGTAACGGCCGAGACGGGAAATATTTCTTTGAAGGGGAAAAGTCTTTGATATTGATCCATGATGGGGAGAAGGCTTTTTTTCTTCACCAAATCAATTTTATTGAGGACCAGGAAGGGAACGCCGCTGCTTGTCCGGAGGGGGTCCACCATCTCCCGGTCTTTTTCGGCGCGAGGAGATGTTGCCTCGACGAGGAAGAGAAGGACATCCGCATCCCGAGCCGAAGCCATCGCTGTTCGGACCATCCGCTGGTTCAATTCAGATCCACCATGGTGAATCCCCGGAGTGTCGAGGAAGATAAGCTGACCTCCTTCCACGTTCTTAATGCCGAGAATTCGGTCTCGGGTGGTCTGGGGTCTTTTCGCAACGATGGCAATTTTATCACCGAGGAAACGATTGAAGAGGGTCGATTTCCCAACATTCGGCCTTCCTAGGATGGAGATAAAACCGGATTTGAAGGACGCCATTCTCCTCAGCAAACTTGCAGAGTTATGAGTCAGGAGTTTTTGGTTCGGAGCATTTCATTATCTCCGAACTCATTACTCCGAACTGTTTCTCCCTAAGAGGGCAGGGTGAGATCCACTACCTCCTGGATGTGTTCGACTAAGACGAAGCGCATTTCCTCCTTGATATAGTCCGGAATATCGTCGAGATTCTTCTCATTTTTCTTGGGCAGGATCACGGTCTTCACCCCGGCCCGCCGGGCAGCCAGTATTTTTTCCTTAATCCCTCCCACCGGAAGCACTCTCCCGCTCAGGGTTAGCTCGCCGGTCATCGCGATCTCACGGGGAACGGGTCTTTCCTTTAAAAGAGAGAGAACGGCTGTGGCAATGGTGATCCCGGCAGAAGGTCCATCTTTGGGAGTCGCCCCAGCCGGGATGTGGATATGAAGGTCGCACTCCTGATAAAAATTCTCGGGGATACCGAGGGAGGAAGCATTCGTTCGAATATAGGAGAGGGCTGCTTGAGCGGATTCCTTCATCACCTCTCCTAGGGACCCCGTCAAGATAAGCCCTTTATCTCCCTTCATTCTAGAAGTCTCGATAAAGATGATGTCCCCACCATTTTCTGTCCAGGCCAATCCTGTGGCCACGCCGATGCGGTCTTTCTCCTGAGCGACTTCGCGGAAGAATTCTCGCGGTCCCAGAAGCTCCTCAACGGCCGCCTCGTCGATGCTCTCCTTCGGGGTATTCCCCATGGCCACTTCCTTGGCCACTTTTCGACACAGGGTAGCGATCATCCTTTCCAAATTTCGAACCCCTGCCTCCCGGGTATATTCTCGAATGATCTTGTGAACCGCCTCCACGGTGAAAGAAAGAGGGGTGTCTTTCAACCCATTCTCCTCCTTTTGGTGAGGGATCAGAAATTGAAAGGCAATCTTCTCCTTCTCCTCCTCGGTATATCCTGCCAGATGGATCACTTCCATCCGATCCAATAAGGCAGGAGGGATGGGCGACAGGGTGTTGGCCGTCGTGATAAACAAGACATGGGAGAGGTCAAAAGGGACATCCAGGTAATGATCGGTAAATGAAAAATTTTGCTCCGGATCAAGGGTTTCAAGAAGGGCCGAGGCCGGATCTCCCCGGACGTCTTGACCGATCTTATCCACTTCGTCGAGCATAAAAACGGGATTGGACGTTTCCGCCCTCCGGATCTCTTGAATGATCCGGCCTGGAAGAGCTCCTACATAAGTTCGACGATGCCCCCGGACCTCTGCTTCATCCCTCACCCCTCCTAAGGAGATGCGGATAAACTTCCTCTCGAGAGCACGGGCGATGGAGCGCCCCAGAGATGTCTTGCCCACACCGGGAGGACCGACGAAACAGAGGATGGGGCCCTTCATGGGTTCCTTCAATTTCTTAACGGCCAAGAACTCTAAGATCCGCTCCTTCACTTTTTCAAGGTCATAATGGTCTTCATTCAGGATGACCTGAGCCCGGCCGAGGTCAAGGTTGTCCACGGTTTTCTTATTCCACGGCATCGTGATGAGGTAGTCGAGATAAGTTCTGGAAACGGTATATTCCGCAGAGATGGGATTCATCCGCTCCAGCCGGTTGATCTCTTTATGGGCAATCTCTTCCACCTGCTGCGGCATCTCGGCGTTTCGGACTTTCTCCCTGAGCTCGTGGATCTCAGCCAGATAAGGATCCTCTTCAGGCGCTTCCCGCTGTCCCCTTGGAGGAGGACGAAAAGAATGATCCTTCAGAAATTTCCCTCCCTCTTTCCCAGGGTTGAGGAGGGGATGAGGTCTGGTCGGGGAGGACTGGATTTCTCGATTGAAGTAATGAAAAACTTTTTTCAGTCGTTCCATGGGATCAATGGTCTCGAAGATTTCTTGCTGCTCCTTCAATCCCAAATGGAGGGTAATGGCGATCAGATCAGCGAGTCTCCCAGGCTGGTCGATTTTGTCTAGGGTCTTCAATATCTCGTCGGGAAGAGGTTTCCCCATGGAGAGAGAAATTTTAAACAGGGCTCCTATGCTCTGAACCAGGGTTTCAGAAAGAACCGTCCTCTCTTGCTGCTCGTTGATCTCACTGACGTCTGCCTTGAAATAAGGCGGCTCTCGGGTAATGTCGAGGAGAAAGACTCTGGAAAGCCCCTCCACCAGAATCTTCATCCCTTTGTTTGGCAACTTGACCAGTTGGAGAATCTTACAGACCGTCCCAACCGAGAGGAGATCCTTGGGTTGAGGGTCTTTGAGAGAGGGGTCACGCAAACCGACGCAGCCGATCAGACTATTTTCCAACAATACCTTATTCAAGACGGCTAAGGCCTCATCAGACTGGAAAAAAAGAGGGGCAACGACGCAAGGGAAGATGATCGTCTCTTTCAGGGGGATGAAGAGAAGTCGTTGCGGGATGGAAATGCTCTCTGACTTATAAAGATACCTCACAAGAAACTCCGGCTCCGAATTGGAAAAACAGAAGCTATTATACGAAAACCATGGAATTTGTCAACGAAGTTCAAAGAGCTCCTTCAGACAAGACCAGGCTTCCGGTGCGACCCAGTCCCTTTGCCCCACAATCTTTCCAACCAACATCCCTTTTTGATCGACAAGGAAAGTAAGAGGGACCCAGCCCTTCACCCCGTATTGGTCCATGACCTTCTCCTTGAAGAGCAAAAGGACAGGAAGGGTAATCTTATTCTGGCTGACGATTTTTTGAGCGGCTCCTTTTCTCTCTCCATCTATGGTAATTAAAAGAATGGTCAACTGATCTCTGTTCCCTGCGGAAAATTTTTCCAACACAGGAAGCTCCTCCTTGCAGGAGTCACACCAGGTGGCCCAAAAGGTGATGAGAACCGGCTTTCCTTTGAAGTCACTGAGACTGACTTGCCCTCCGTTCAAACTCTTGAGAGAAAAAGCAGGTGCTTCTTTTCTTTCCTGAAATCTTTGGACACCAAAAGAAATGCAGGAAGGATATTCCCGCCCAGAAAGGGCGGCAGCCCTTCCGGCTTGGAGGAAGGGGTTGGGCAAAATAGCGGTTCCCATCCCGATCAACAATAAAAGAGCAATTTTTCTTTTCATTCCCTTCTGCAACTGGAAAGACCCATTGAAGACTAAAATATATTCTCACCTCCGTCAACCCTCGGGATACGACGAACGACAAACGATGAGCGACGAACAAAAAACGAATCAAAAATATTTGAAATTTCCCCATGGGTACCCCCCCTTGACCGGGAGGGCGAGCCTGCCTGCCGGTAGGCGGGGATGCGGGTGTCCGAAGGGAAAGGAGGCACAGGGCGGAGTTATCTTCTAAGCAATCTCTCCTTGAAAAGAGCCCTTAGACATGATAAGGTGACGTATTAAATCTTGGATGCGATTTGTTTAACATCAAACTCTAATCAAAGATGAGGCAACGTCAAAAACGCCATTCCTGCGAAACCTGCCCCGGACAGCGATCCGGGGGCAGGAATCCAGAAGCCCTAACGGTACTGGACTCCCGCGTGCGCGGGAGTGACAAATTGGTAATTATTAGAGCCGCCCATAGCTGTTGGAAGAAAAACCGCGGATTCACATGGGGGAGTCCAAGCAATATGGAGGGATAATCGTTTCTGCCTTTTTTGGCACGGATAGGAGGATTCTATGGCGGGAGTGAACAAGGTCATCCTCATCGGTAATCTAGGTGCAGATCCTGAGGTGAAGTATCTGAGCAATGGCACAACGGTGGCAAATTTTCGGATGGCGACCAGCGAGAATCGAGTCAATCGATCTTCCGGAGAAAAAACGACGATCACGGAATGGCACCGGATAGTTGCCTTCGGACGGCTGGCTGAGATTTGTGGAGAATATCTGAACAAAGGCAAACAGGTCTATATCGAAGGTCGAATCCGAACCCGTTCTTGGGAGGGCAAGGATGGAAACCGCAGGTATACCACGGAAATTGTCGCCAGTCAGATGCAGATGTTAGGAACGGCGGGAGCCTCCGTGGAATTACCCGAATCTGAAAAAGAGCTGGGAACCGACCAAGACGGAAGCCCCCCGCCCGATGACGATGTTCCCTTCTAATTTCAAATTTTAGATTTCAGA
>DBZJ01000028.1:0-24798 GCA_002311635.1 Syntrophaceae bacterium UBA1163 | reverse complement strand
ATTTTAGATTTCAGATTGAAAAATTTGCAATCTGCGATCTGCAATTTGAAATCAAAACAGATACCTTCTCATACTCACATTCAGGAGAAGCCCCGCCCCAATCAGAGTGGAAACGATAAAGGACCCGCCGTAACTCAGCAGGGGGAGGGGAATCCCCACCACCGGCATCATCCCGAGTACCATTCCAACGTTGATGAAGACATGCCAGAAAAGCATCGCCACCACGCCGAAAGCGAGGATGGCGCTAAAGCGGTCTTTGGCTTGGACGGCAATACGAAGCCCCCATAGGATTAACGCCACATAGAGCCCGATGACGAAGAGAGATCCGATCAATCCCCACTCCTCCCCCAGGGCAGAGAAGATGAAGTCCGTCTGTTGTTCGGGGAGAAAGCCCAGCTTGGATTGAGTCCCTTTCATAAAACCTTTTCCAAGAATTCCTCCCGATCCAACGGCGATCTTCGATTGCATGAGATGGTATCCCGCACCCAGTGGGTCCAAATCTGGATTGAAAAAGGTGATAATTCGTTTCTTCTGGTACCCCTTTAGAAAATTCCAAAGGACCGGTACGGCAGCACCTCCGGTCATTCCGATGGCGAGCAGAGAGGACCATCGAATCTTAACAAAGATCAGGACCGAGAAGAAAACGAGGAGAAGGACAATAGCTGTCCCCAGGTCGGGCTGTTTAAGGATCAACGCCATCGGCAGCAGAAGGAGGAGAAAGGGTAAGGGGAGTTGCTTCAAGGAATACCCTTTTCGATCTGCGGGCCGATGGAAAAACTTTGCCAGGGCCAAGATGAAGGAGATCTTGACAAACTCGGAAGGCTGGAAAGAGAGGGGACCGATTTTGACCCACCGCTGTGCACCCGAGGTGATCATCCCGTAGGCAAGTACGAGCAGCAAAAGGACCAATGCGATGGTATAAACGATATAAGCAAAATCGGAATAAAAACGATATTCGACGAAGGCGATCGTCACCATCGCGGCCAACCCGATGACGAGCCAAAAAATTTGTTTGAGGTAAAGCGGAGCCCCGACCGTCTCTATCTTTGCAGCAGCGCTGTAAAGATTGAGGATGCCGATCGAGGCGATGAGGAGCACAATCCCCAGTAACGTCCAGTCGAAATGGGTGAAGAGGCGTCGGTCAATCTGCATCGTCTGAATCGTTTTCCTCTCCCGCCGTCTTCTGGGGAGGCGAAGGGTTAACGCCGAGATACTGTTCGATCACTTTTTTAGCGATCGGAGCGGCGGCGGAAGCCCCAAATCCTCCGTGCTCCACCAGGACAACCACCGCGATCTTAGGGTCTTCAAATGGGGCATAAGCCACAAACCAGGCGTGATCACGAAATTTTGCAGGGATTCGATTCATATCCCCTCTTTTAAAATCCTCGGGCAGGGCGACCACTTGGGCCGTACCCGTTTTACCCGCCACCTTGATTTCTTTCAGCGAACAAGCCGACCCTGTCCCATGAGGGTCGTTCACGGCTCCCTTGAGAGCCTCCTGGACAATCTGAAGCGTCTTCTGCGAAACGTTCGCTCTTCCTATTTCCTGAGGCGGATACTCTTTCAATACGTTCCCATAGATATCTTCTACCTTTTCCACCACCTGGGGGAGGAGAAGCTTTCCCTCATTGGCAACGCCTGAAATAAGCATCAAGAGTTGAAGAGGGGTCGTTGACAGATATCCCTGCCCCACGGAAAAGGAAAGGGTCTCGCCGCTATACCACGGGACTCCCAAACGTTTCTTCTTCCAGGAGCTGGAGGGAACGGTCCCGGGTTTCTCATGAGGAAGCAGGATACCTGTCGCTTTCCCTAAACCAAACTCCTTGGCGTAATGAGCAATGAGATCGACCCCCACCTTCAAGCCTAGTTGATAGAAGTAGACATCACAGGATTCAACGATGGCCCGATGCAGGCTGAGGGTTCCGTGGCCCCCCTGCTTCCAACACCGAAAATCCCGATTTCCGTAATGGAAGGTTCCCGCGCAAGGAAATGGAGTGTTCGGATTAATCACCCCCGATTCCAGGCCTGCAATGGCAGTGACGATTTTGAAGACCGACCCTGCAGGGTATTGCCCCTGGATTCCCTTGTTCGTAAGAGGGTGATAAGGGTTTTCCACAAGGGCTTTCCATTCTTCCGTCGAAATGTTTCTCGCAAAGGGTTCAAAAGAGGGCTTGCTCACCATCGCTAAGATGCGTCCCGTTTTCGGGTCCATGGCAATAAGAGCTCCGTTCTTGTCCTGATAGGCTTCCTCAGCCGTCTTCTGGAGCTCTAAATCAATGGTGAGCGAGAGGTTGTTTCCCGGAAAAGGTTCGACCACCCCGAGGGGTCTGACCTCCCTTCCCAGGGCATCGACTTCAATCTGCTGACCCCCATCCACTCCTCGAAGGTCATCTTCCCACCGGTACTCGACTCCATATTTCCCAATTAGGGCACCCATCCGATATGGCGGCCCCTTAGACTGTCTCAATTCATTCTCATCCGCCTCTCCAAGATAACCGATGAGATGACAAGCCAGGTCCCCATAATCATAGGCCCTCCTGGGCCTGACATCCACGAGAAGCCCTGGGAGATTAACCCGATTCGATTCGAGGACGGCCAGCTCGTTCCAATCGATATCCGATTTAATCTTCACCGGTCTGAAAGGCGCCCGTCCCTTTTGCGCTTCTATTTTTTCCTCAATCTCGTCCTGCGTCATATTTAACATCTCTGCTATTTTGGCCAATACCTCCGGATTTGCCTTTGCGTCCTCAGGGACGAGATAAACTTCGAAGGAAGGACGATTATGAGCCAAAACACGTCCCCTTCGATCCAACAACATTCCCCGGTCGGCAAGGTTCTCAAGCAGCCGAATGCGATTATTTTCAGATAAATGCCGAAGCTCGCTTCCTTTGATGACGTGAAGGGACCACAGGCGGATGAAGATCAAGAAAAAAGCCAAACCGACAAAGACCACAAAGTACTTGTGTCTCCCTTTGAAGTCTTCCATCTTTTGGGTGTTCAATTCCATCATGGCCGATACCCTCTCTCGGCGATCCCCTGCTCGGGCTCACGGGATAGGAACGCTGATCCTTTTCGAAAAACGAAAAAAAGGAGAGGAGTGACAAGACCAGTAAAAAACGCCTGCGGGATGAGGCAAGTGAAGAAGGAGGGATAAAAACTCCCAAGAGGGATGGGTTGAAGGGCGTTGATCAGCACGGAAATGAGAATCCCTTCCGACAGGCTAAAGAGAAAGGCAAAAAGGGATTGGAAGGCAAATCCTTCCAAATAGAATCGCTCTCTGAGGAGTTGGGCAGCGAAGAAGACGAGGGGCCTCGAAAAGGTGTAGAGGCCTAAGGTGTTTCCGGAAAACAGATCCATTAGATATCCTAAAAAGAATGCCAGGATCCCCCCGAAAATCGGCGAGTATAAAAACGCCAGATAGAGGGTAAAGATGAGAAGAACGTCCGGCCTGATCCTTTGGATAGGGAGGAAGGATAAGAACGTCGTCTGAAAAACGAGAAAGAAAAACCCTGCTAAAAGTGGCAGAATCAAGCGTCTCATTTCCTGTTCTTCTTCCCCTTTTTCACTTTTTCCTCCTGTGGCGGCGAAGAACGAAGAGGTTCCATGATGACGAAGACCTCCTCCAACTTTGTCATATCCACACTGGGAGACAACTCGGCATACTGAAAAACGCCGTGACCTTTTTTGTCCACCTTCTTGACCTCACCTACCGTCAACCCTTTCGGAAAATTTCCACCCAGCCCCGAGGTGACGACAGCATCCCCGACCGCCACCTCTTCCGTTCGAAGAAGGTATTTCAGCTGGCATCGGTTTTCTCCCTTTCCTTCAACAATGGCCTTCGCACGTGTCCTCTGGACGATGGAATCAACTGCGCTGTTGTAATCGGTGATGAGAAGAACGGTGGCATAGTCGGGAGCGGTTTTAATGATTTGACCGATGACCCCTGCCGGACAGATCACCGCCATTCCCTTTTTCACACCGTCCCTTTCCCCTTTGTCAACAGTCACACTTTTGAACCAAGAAGAGGGATCCTGACCGATCACTTCCGCCCCGATCATGGAAAGGGGGGTTTCCTCCCGAAATTGAAGCAGTCGCTTCAGCCGCTCGTTGGCCAGCTTCACCTCGGTCATCCCGCGGTTTTCTTCTTGAAGCTCCGTGACCTTCTGCTTGAGCACCCGATTCTCCTTTTCGACGTTGACCAAAAAAACATGTTCTTGGAAGGCTTTCTGAACGGTCTTGATCACAAGCGTGGAGGCTTTTTCGAGGGGAGAGCAGATCTCCATGAAAAGGACATCGAAAAATTCTACCCCTTTCCTCTGCTTGGCCCTCAATGACATCAGAACGAGGGCAAACATTAAAAGGAGAATGACAAAAATGAGAAGATAAGATCTTCGGAACAAGAAAAAATCACGCACCTCTTTAATCTCAATATTGAACCGTCACGGTGTGCAGCAACCGCTCGTTGTCTAACACCATTCCTGCGCCTAACACGATGGAGGAAAGAGGATCGTCGACGATCGTAATGGGAAGACTCGTCACCTCCCGGAGTAAAACATCGAGGTTCTTTAGAAGCGCACCTCCCCCCACCAGGACAATCCCTTTATCCACAATATCTGCTGCCAGCTCCGGCGGAGTCCCTTCCAGAGTCACCCTGACGGTATCGATGATGGTATTGATCGACTCGGCCAATGCCTCCCGGACTTCCTCACTACTGATCTCAAGGGTTTTAGGGATGCCTGTCACCAAGTCCCTTCCCTTCACCTCGACGGTCTGAGGATTCTCCTCGGGATAGGCGGTCCCGATGTTAATCTTGATCAATTCAGCCGTTCGTTCGCCGATCAGAAGGTTATACTTTCTTTTGACGTACTGAACGATGGCCTCGTCCATCTTGTCACCCGCCACCCGGATGGATTCACTCGTCACTATCCCCGACAAAGAAATGACCGCCACTTCTGTGGTCCCTCCGCCGATGTCAACAATCATATTCCCAGAGGCTTCTGTAATGGGAAGCCCAGCCCCGATGGCAGCAGCCATGGGCTCCTCGATCAGATAAATCTCCCTGGCGCCGGCAGATTGAGCCGATTCCCGAACCGCACGTTTTTCTACGGGTGTGATTCCGGAGGGGACAGAGATGACCACTCGAGGACGGAGCAGGGTCTTTCGATTATGGACCTTTGCGATGAAATAACGCAGCATCTCACCGGTGATTTCAAAATCGGCGATCACCCCATCCTTCATCGGTCGGATAGCGAAAATGTTGCCTGGTGTCCGGCCCAACATCTCCTTGGCTTCACGGCCAACGGCAAGGACGTGTTTTTCCCCTCTTGCATCCCTTTGAATGGCCACCACAGAGGGTTCGGAGGAGACGATTCCCTTCCCCTTCACGTAAACAACGGTATTCGCCGTTCCCAAATCAATGGCCAAATCCGTCGAAAACAGACCCCATAACGAATCAAATACCATTCTTTTTTCTCCCTCCCTTTCTTGAAGCCAGACCATATTAACAAATACTGGAATTTGATTCAAGAAAATTCATCACTGAAAATTCGCTTTCTCTGTTTTCTTAGGAGCAAATAAGCAATATCTAAGCAATATCCGTGCCAAGAATGGGCCAGTAGCTCAACTGGACACGGTTTTACTTTCCTGCAGACCCTCGAGGGCCAAAACTTGTATTCCTATGCCGCCAGATGTGTCCTCTTCGGGTTGTCGCCCAGATAGAATTCTCCAAGTCCCCGGAGAGGTGGGGGAAAGGACAGGCGGGTAGACCTGCTTGCTATCGCAGTCGGGCTACCTGCCGCAGCAAATTCGGCTCCCGCAGGCGGCCGTTGACCCCTTCCTATGGAATGGGTTAAATAAAAAAGATGAAGATCCTCTTGATCTCACCCGAACGGAAGCGAAAAAAGGAAGAAGCCTTCCTGTTCAGGCTAAGTTTCCTGAACCTACCCTACGTCGCCGCCGTCACCCCTCCCGGTATGGAGTTGAAGATCGTTGACGAGGCCTTTGAAAAAATCGACTTCGAAGAAAAGGCAGACCTGGTGGGAATCACTGCCCAGACACCCGTTGCCCCCCGGGCTTATCGGATTGCAGAAGAATTCAAAAAGAGGGGAATCCCTGTCGTCATGGGAGGAGTTCATGCCAGCATGCTCCCTCAGGAGGCCCTTCAACACGTGGATGCAGTCGTGGTAGGAGAGGCGGAAGGGGTCTGGCCGGATCTCATCGAGGATCTGAGAAGAGGCCAGATGAAACGGATTTACGTGGGGAGCGAATTGACAAACCCCTCCCGCTTTCCTCTTCCCAGAAGGGATCTTCTCAGTCAGAAATTTTACTTTCCATTAAGGCTACTCGAAACCACACGAGGATGCCCCCACCGCTGCGACTTCTGCGGTGTCTCAAAATTCTTCGGATATCGATACCGCAACCGTCCCATCAGCGAAATTGAGCGGGAACTTGACACCCTTTTTCAAAAAGGCCCTGTGATGAACCTCGGCCTAAAGAAAATCCTTTCCTTGTTCAACAGAGACCTTCCTTATTTTCTCAAGAGAAGACTTCTTTACATCATCGATTCCAACGTCGCAGGGGATAAGCGGTTCTGTCTCGACCTCCTCTCCCTTCTTAAAGAATTCGACCTCCTCTGGTATGGCCATGCCCCCGTCTCCATCGCCTTTGATCAGAAACTCCTGGAAGGATTTGCGCAAAGTGGTTGTATCGCGATCAATATCGGCTTTGAGTCCTTCTCGACAAAGAACCTGAATGCGATGGGAAAAGGGTTCAACCAGCCCTCGCGATATGTCGAAGCCGTGGAAAAGATCCATGACCGAGGAATCGGCATCATGGGAACTTTTATCGTCGGTCTGGATGACGATGACCCGGGGGTCTTCCAAAGGATCATCGACTTTTGCGTTGATTCGAGGCTCGACTGGGCTCTTGCCTTCATCATGGCCCCTTATCCTGGAACCGATTCATTTCTGCGATTGGAGAAAGAAGGAAGGATTATTTGCAGGGATTGGGAAAAATACGATTCCCTCAACGCCGTGTATCAGCCTTTACGGATGTCCGTGGAAGAATTGGAAAAAGGGGTAAGGGCAATCTGGAAAGGAGTTTTTTCGACCTCTTCGATCTATAAAAGGATTATCAAGAGGCCCTGGGTTCACCCCCTCTTCTACTTAGCGATGAATTGGCAGTTTCACCAATTGACAAAAACATGGTAAAATAGGTAGTGATGAATATTTATTTCTTTAAATTGGCCTCTTTTCTTTATCTATTTGGGACCTTGGCCTACCTGGCGTATATCATTTTTCTCAAAGAGGTCCTTTCTAAAATAGCTGCCACCATCGTCACCGTCGGCTTCGCTTCCCATACCCTGGCTATTCTCACGAGGTACGTGGAAGCAGGGCATACTCCCGTGACCGATCTTTATGAATCCCTCTCCTTCTTCGCCTGGATGATCATCGGCATCCTTCTGATCGTTAATCTGAAATACAAGGTCAAGGTGTTAGGCGCCTTTCTCACTCCCATTGCCCTCATCCTTGTCCTTTTTGCCTTTGCTCTCCCAAAGGGAATCTTCCCTTTGGCTCCTGCCTTAAAAAGTTTCTGGCATCCTCTCCATGTGATCTTTGCTTTTCTGGGTAACGCCCTGTTCACGCTGACGTTCTGCTGTGGAGTCATGTATTTAATTCAAGAGCATCAACTTAAATCCAAAAGGCTGGGGGCGATTGCGAAAAGACTTCCGCCATTGAATCTTCTGGACGATCTGGGCTACCAGTCCCTCAAGTTTGGTTTTCCCCTATTGACCTTGGGAATCATCACGGGTGCGGTTTGGGCTGAGTACGCCTGGGGGAGTTATTGGAATTGGGATCCCAAAGAAACCTGGTCTCTGATCACCTGGCTTCTGTACGCAGCGCTGCTTCACCAGCGTCTGACAGTGGGATGGAGAGGACGGAAGGCAGCGATTATGGCGATCGTTGGATTTCTGGCTGCCCTCTTCACATTCTTAGGTGTGAACCTCCTTCTCCCAGGACTTCATACCTATGCGAACTGGAGATAAACGGAAATAAATAGGTTGAGGTGTCTGTTTCAACCTTAACCTAAACCTTGATGTTTTGGTTCAACCTTAGCCTCAACCTTATTTTTTGTTTAATTGACATGGAACTTCTCGTTGTCGGATTAAATCATAAAACAGCACCTATCGAGATTCGTGAATGCCTCGCTTTTCCCGAAGATAAGATGGAGGACGCTTTAGACAAGGTTCATACCCTCCCTTCTCTCAAGGAAAACATGATCGTCTCCACCTGTAACCGGGTAGAGGTTTATGCAGCCACCCGAGAGACAGAAAGGGCCGTCCGCGATCTGAAAGAATTTCTCTCTCAATACCACAGCATTCCCTTAAAGGAATTCGAAAGAAGTCTGTATGCCCATGTGGGAGAAGAAGCGGTGAAGCATATCTTTCGCGTGGCCTCCAGTCTCGACTCGATGGTCTTAGGGGAACCTCAAATTCTGGGCCAGATCAAGGAGGCCTATGATTTTTCCCAACAGGTCAAAACCTCAGGTCTCATTCTCCATCGGCTTCTTCATCGGGCCTTTCATGTGGCAAAAAGGGTGAGAACCGAAACGAAGATCGTCGTGGGCGCCATCTCCGTCAGTTCGGTCGCGGTCGAGTTAGCCGAAAAAATCTTTGGCGCTCTGGAAAAGAAAACCGTTTTGCTCATCGGAGCGGGAGAGATGTGCGAACTGGCCGCCCGACACCTCGTCTCTGGAGGGGCAGAGAAAATTCTGGTGACCAACCGCACTTATGATCGGGCTGTATCCCTGGCTCAGGAATTCAAGGGGGAAGCGATTCCCTTTGAAGACATGGGACAAGGTTTGAAGAGAGTGGACATTGTGATCAGTGCTACGGATTCACCCCGATATCTTATCCAGCACGAACAGATCACCAAGGTGATGAAGGATCGGAGGCAGAAACCGATCTTCTTCATTGATATCGCCGACCCCAGGGATATCGAGCCCAAAGTCGGTGATATTGAAAATGTTTACCTTTACAACATCGATGATCTCCAAAAAGTAGCCAATGAAAACATTAAAGATCGTGAGAAGGAGGCTCAAAAGGCGGAGGCGATCGTCCAAGAAGAGATGGTCAAATTTGTTAGCTGGTACCGATCTCTCGACGTCACTCCCACCATCGTGGCTTTGAGGAAGAAGTTTGAAGAGATCAGGAAGAAAGAGTTGGAAAAGACTCTTTCCCTCCACCCCGATCTGTCGGACAGGGAAAGGAAATCCCTGGAAGCCCTCACTTCCGCGATCATTAATAAGATTCTCCACACGCCGATCACCCTCCTCAAGCAAACCAATGAAGAGGGGATGGCTGACCTTTATCTCGACTCCCTCCATGCCCTCTTCGGATTGTCGGAGAAATCATTAGAAATATTCTTGGAAAAGTTGGAAGAAGGGAAGGAAAAGGAGGAACCCAATCTCGAAGATGCCCTCTGAACTCAAAATCGGGACCCGTGGAAGTCAGCTCGCTCTTTTTCAGGCGAATTGGGTGAAGGATCGATTGGTCCAGGCCCATCCCGATCTCAACGTCTCGCTCGTCAAAATCAAAACCACCGGAGACAAAATTCAGGACGTCCCATTGGCGAAAATCGGAGGAAAGGGCCTTTTTGTCAAGGAGATTGAGGAAGCTCTCCTCCAAAGAAGAACCGACCTCGCCGTTCACAGCATCAAGGATGTCCCTACCGAATTTCCAAAGGGTCTACAGCTCTCTGTGGTCACAAAAAGAGAGGACCCTCGGGATGTTCTCATCTCAAAGGACGGGAAGTCTTTAAAGGATCTTCCCAAAGGGGCAAGGATTGGCACGAGCAGCTTGAGGCGGCAGGCCCAGTTGCTTCATTTCAGAAGTGACTTTGAACTCATTCCTCTAAGGGGAAACTTAGACACCCGGCTCAAGAAGCTGAAAACCATGAACTTGGATGCGATTGTCCTGGCCCTCGCAGGTGTAAAAAGGCTGGGCTTTGAAGAAAAAATCACGGAGATCATTCCGCCTGAGGTCTCTCTCCCCGCTATCGGCCAGGGGGCGTTGGGAATCGAGACAAGAATAGCTGACCAGGAGGTCGAGCGTCAAATCCGATTCCTCAATGACTGGGACTCCTCCATCGCCATCAGCGCAGAGAGAGCCTTCCTCGGTAAACTGGAAGGCGGCTGTCAGGTCCCTATCGCTGCCTTCGCCCGAATCGTCGGGACCACCCTTCAAGTCGACGGGTTGGTTGGAACGATAGACGGGAAGAGGCTCATCAGACATCACGTGGAGGGGCCCGTCGAGAGAGCGGAGTCGCTCGGGGTTGAATTGGCTGAGATCCTTTTAGGCGAAGGAGCCAAGGAGATCCTTGATGAGGTCTATCGGAGGGGACAGCCTGCCATTTCTATCTGAAAACGATGATCAAAAAATCCCTCACTGGAAAAACAATTCTGGTCACCCGAACCCGCGAACAGTCGGGAGATTTTGCAGCCCAGCTCAAGAAAATGGGAGCGGAGGTAGTCGAATTTCCCACGATTGAAATTGCTCCTCCAACGCGCTGGAAGGAACTTGACGAAGCCGTCGATCGATTGAAGTCTTATGACTGGATCGTTTTTACCAGTGCGAACGGAGTGAACTTCTTCTGGCAAAGGCTTAAAGAAAGAGGAAAGCCTCTCCACCTTCCGCCGTCTCTTAAAGTATGCGCCATCGGACCTGCCACGGCTGATCGACTAAAAAGGAAGGGGGTACGTGTTCCCTATATTCCAGAAGAGTTTATCGCGGAGTCCATCCTCGACGGATTTAAAAGGCAGCGGATAGAAGGAAAAACAATTCTTCTCGCCCGGGCCAAAAAGGCGCGGGATGTTCTACCAAAAGGCTTGAAAAAAATGGGCGCAGCGGTGGATGTGGTGGAGGTTTATCGGACGGTGAGGCCAAAGGGAGGATCGAAAAGGATGAAGAACCTCCTGACAGAGGGGAAAATTGACGTGATCACGTTCACCTCCTCCTCCACAGTCAATCATTTTGCAGACCTCCTTAGAAAGGAAGATCTCAAGAACTTGGTCAAGGGCATCGCCATTGCCTGTATTGGACCGGTCACTGCCAGGACGGTAAAGGAATGGGGTTTGAAAGTTCGGATTCAGCCAAAGCAGTATACCATTCCTGCCTTAACCCGAGCGATTGCCGAATATTTTAGCCCTCCCAAACCCATTTCATAAATCTGTAGCGTTCCGATGTTTAACGGAACGGTTTTTATTCGCCCTCAGCAAATAGGGGCGCTACAGTTTTTGGCTAAATCCGCAGGCAAAAAAATGGACCATTCTCCGATCGAAGTCATTCTGTACGATTTGGGCAACGTGATTCTTCCTTTCAATCATTTCCAGATCGCGGAAAAGCTCTGTCGATTCTCTCGAAGAAAAGAATTCCAAGATCCCTCAAGAGTATTTTCCTATCTCTTCGATTTTGAAAAGGGAGCGGTCAACGGTTATGAGGTGGGTAAGGTCTCTTCTTCGCAATTCTTCGAATCCCTAAGAGAATTTCTTCAACTCTCCCTCTCTTTCGAGGACTTCATCCCTATCTGGAATGACATCTTTACGGAGAATCAGGAGGTTTCCCGGACCGTTCTCTCCCAGAAGGGGAGACGGAAGCTCGGGCTTCTTTCCAACACCAATCCTCTCCACTTCGACTACATCCTTTCGAAATTTCCCATCATTCGGGCCTTTGATCAATGGATTTTGTCCCACGAGGTGGGTTTCAAAAAACCTGCCGTGGAGATCTATCAAAAAGCAATCGAGTGGGCCTCCGTCGAGCCCCGAAAGATTCTTTTTATCGATGATATGAAAAAGCATGTCGACGTAACTGTCTCTTTAGGAATGCAAGGCCTTCATTTTATTTCCGCCGAACAATTGAGAGAAGAGCTTTCGCTAAAACTACGGCAATAAGGGTGAACGAAGAAGGATTCTTCCCCAACCCCTCTTTACCAAAGGGCAAAGGGGGATTTAAGTAGAATTTATTTCAATTACTTTCAGACAAAGGAGCATGCCGATGGAAAAAGTGAGACTGGGCAGAACAAATCTGATCGTGGAAAAATTGGGATGGGGCGGCATTCCCATTCAACGGGTAGGTGAACGTGAAGCGGTTTCCGTCATACAGGCGGCGGTCGAAATGGGAGTCGACCTCCTGGATACGGCGCGTGCTTATACGAATAGCGAGCACCGGGTCGGACTGGCCCTCCAAAAAACAGATCGGCCGGTCATCCTTTCTTCAAAATCTCCCATCAGGACGGCCAAGATTTATAACGATGTACAGGAGAGCCTCAAGCAGATGAAGGTAAAAAAAGTCAACCTCTACCATCTGCACAACGTTTCCAACTTTGAAGATTATGAGAGGGTCTTGGCCCCTGAAGGAGCCTACGAGGGGTTAAAACGTGCCAGAGACGATGGGCTGATCGATCACATTGGCCTCACCAGCCATAGCCTCAACGTCTTGGAGAGGGCGATCGAGGAAGGTCATTTTGAAGTCATCATGGCTTGTTATAGTTTTTTAGAACCGGAGGCAGCCAAGAAAGTGTTTCCGTTAGCTAAAGAAAAAGACGTCGGTGTGTTGGCAATGAAGCCATATTCGGGCGGGGTGATTGACGAAGCCGGTCCTGCCCTGAGGTTTTCCCTGTCGACGCCGAACGTCGTACCCATCCCAGGGTCGGAGACCCTGGAAAAGGCTCGCGAGAATTGGAAGATTTTCGCGGAAGGCTACTCCCTGACCGAGAAAGATAAAGAACGAATCGAAGTCTTAAGGAAGGAATTTGACCGTCAATTCTGCAGGCGCTGCGATTACTGTCAGCCTTGCACAGAAAAGATCAATATCCAGTTTGTCGTCGGATTGAAATCCGTCATCAAGCGCTTCGGCCCTCATACTCAGGAAGTGGGGTGGATGAAGAATTTAATAGAGAAAGCCCGAAACTGTTCGGAATGTGGGGAATGCCTGCCGCGCTGCCCTTACCAGCTACCCATCCCCGACCTGATCAAAGAGAATCTGGCCTGGTTCGACAGCCTGATGAATCAAGAAAAATAGGGACACATCCCTTTTTGTTTCTCCTCATTCAAAAACGGGACGTGTCCGTGTTTTGTTAAGGCACGATCCCCCGGTCGCGATCTCTGTCTTCCCTGACAGGATTAACAAGATCGGTCATGATATACCCCAACCTTGGGAGATCCCCTTGATTGAAAGGAGCAGGCGGCTTATCCACGTATTGCTTTGGCGTCATCTCGAAAGTGAAAGGAAATACCACTTCGTTGCTTTCATTCCCATCCTTGTCGAACACGGAAACCTTCAGGCTAATTCGTGTCCACTCCGGCAGGTACCGTGCTTTCTCGCTGAAGGTATTCCATTGAATATAGCCCTTAAAATGCTTTTGGTATTCCGGTTTAAGATAGATCCAATCGGTCGGGTAATGACCGTAACCCACCTCGTCCACCACAGAAGCAATCCGCAACATCTGCCCATCCGGATCCTCCGCTTCGATATAAATTTTCCAGACGTCTCCGTAATAGCCCTTTTCTACGGCAAAGGCATGGGTGATGACAGGTGCCCTTGTCTCGCGTTTCGGTTCCGCTCCAGTGGAACCTGGGGTGGCGCTAAACAGGATAAAAGGCAACGTTAAGCCAAATAGCCAGAAAATTTTCGTTGTTCTCATCTTTCACACCTTTTTTCTCTAAAAACTTGTTCGACTCTCGGTTTCTTTCTTCGTTCTATCCTCATCGTGTTTTGAATTATGTTCCAATCCCTTCAATGAAAACTGCATGATGTGTTCGGCGATCCGTTCGATCTCATCAGGCTTGGACACATCTTGGTGATAGAGTCGCGTGACGACATACATTGCATTGTAGTAATAAAGGCATTGGCCGATGATGCTCGCACAGCACAGACGAATTTCCTCCTCGCTCACAGAAGTCCCAACCATTTTTTGGACGATGGAGGCTAGAATTCTGTCCCGTGGACGTACGATTTCTTTCACCAGGCGCTCAAAGGAACGAGTTGGCTCTGTCATTTCTCTCATCATTAGTTTTCCAAACCATGCAGGTTTTCCTTTGTCGAGAAGGCGAAACAGAAAAGAGCGGATGAAGCCTCGCAGCTGCTCGTCCACGGGTGCATCTTCACGCACCCCGAAAAGAAGGGGGTATTTTTTTGTGGCGAAATCATGCCAGTGTCTCAAGACCTCGGCGTAAAGCTTCTCCTTTCCACCGAAGTAATAATTGATAGCCGCCACGTTCACCTTGGCGCGCTCGCAGATTTTTCTAACCGTAGCACCTCGAAACCCACAATCGGCGAAAATTTCTCCCGCCGCCTCTAAAATTCGCTCCCGGCAATCGGCATTTGAACTGGTATCATGTTCCATTTACATTCCTCCTCCCTATCTCTAATTCCAGTTTAAAACAGTTGTTTCAATTTGTAAAGTGATTCGAGAACGGGATCTTCTCCATTTGGATCGCCCCGGGTGACGGACATGGGGTGAGGAACATAATGCTTGGGTCGATGGATACGGAAAGGAAACAGGATCTTTCGAGCGAAATACAATTTTAGGTTTGCAGACCTTGAAAAATATAAACAATTGTTTTAAACTAATGTCAGAGATGAAAGAATGGTAAGTTAGAAGGGAGGGAGTTCAAATGAAGAAACTACTGATTATTATGATGTCACTTGCCCTGCTCATGATGCCGCTGGCCGTTTACCCACAATCGGGTCAGAAGTCGGCAGGGGCTCCTCCGGTATCACAGACACTCGTCCCCGAAGGTCAGCTTGCCCTTAAACTTGCACCTGCACTCAAGTTAGGAACGCCTAATAACGAGGCGCAAGCGGAGGACCTATTGACCTCGGCAGGAATCGCACCAAAGAACGGCTGGATTGCTGACTACCCTGTGACACCTAATATCATTGGCGAGCTGCAAAGCTCCGTCACGACTGCGGCAGATGCTAAAAAGCTGCCGATAGGAAAGGATGAGGCACTGAAAGCGTTTCAGGGCCTGACAACTCAGTTCAGCTTAGCGGTCTCGCCCGGGTCCGAGCAGTACGCAGAGAGTCAGCCCCCCACGAGTAGCGAATACGTTCAGCCTGAGGAAATCAACAACTATTACTATGACGAAGGGCCTCCGGTTGTCACCTACTATCCTCCGCCCTGGGATTATTACTACCTGTATGGCTGGGTTCCTTATCCGTTCTGGTGTTCCGGGTTCTTCTTCCCGGGATTCTTCGTCCTGAACGATTTTGACATTTTCGTTGGAGGTTTTCATCACCATCATTTTCGGATCACCAATCACTTCTTCGATCCCAGGACTCATGCGTTCGGCAGGGTAGACCCGGTGAACCACACTTGGACAAGGGGTTTACATTCAACAGCATTCCATTCTACGGCGACAAGAAACGCCGCCTCTTCAATCTTCAACCGCAGTATGGGGAGAACAACGTTTGCACGAGGGACTCAAGGGATGACGGGCAACCATGTCTCTTCCTTTGGCAGAACGCAAGGGAGGCAGGGGTCTGTCACTAACAACCGCGGCAATGCCATGGGGGGTAGGTCGTTGGGCAATTCGAGTGGCTTTGCGACAGGCGGTAGTCGTTCGTTCCATAGCCTTAACAGGTCTTTCAGCGCCCCTTCCAGCCGTGGAAGTTTTAGCAGCGGCCATTCGTTCAGTGGCTTCTCCGGTGGACATTCGTTTGGTGGCTCCTCGGGTGGCCACTCATCCGGTGGTTTCTCTGGCGGTCATTCGTTTGGCGGTGGTTTTCACGGCGGTGGTGGAGGCCGCAGGTAAGAGTCAAGCGAAGCTGTCCTGAAAAGAGGATCAATCGATCCTCTTTTTTTGTCTTCTCACCCAGTTAAAAAAAAGACGCCCTGCCGAAGCAGGGCGTTGAATTACTCAGAAACCCATAGACTTTATTTTTCCAGCCAGCCGCTCAGATACCCGGAGTCCAGAACAAGGTACACTTGTGGTCGGTGGTGAATTCGGATTGGGGTTCAGTCATTGGTTGCGGCGGAATCAGTGACTGGAACTGATCATTTGTTAGATTATACTGTGGCCAAAACGGCGTGAAGAATGAGTTGGGATTGCTAAAGCGCGCGAAGTGCCCCCAATAGCTGACCATGTCGCGCGACAGCTTTTTCTCGTTAGCGTTGAGTAAGTTTCCTTGGGGCAGGTTAAAGATATACTGAAGTTCAGACGCATGGGCCGCGCCATAGGGCATGCCGCTTACCGTATCTGGTGGCAAGAACAACTCCGGCGCGTTCTCATCGTTGAACTCATAGGCAAACACCGGCACGAAATTCGCCATCTCCCGGATCGACAAGCGCGAGTTGCACGCGAAGATACCGTCGGTACCAACCGCGCCGAACTCTTCACTGGGGATCGGCGGGTCTGCGGGACTAGGCAATGGGTAGAGCACACCAACAACAAAATCAAGAAGGGTTCCTCCGTCGAACGGCGTCTTTGACAAGACATTGCCGAATGACGCGTCGATCCACGCGGCGTAGTTTGCGGCGCTCGTCGCAGTGTTGAACGGAAGCTCGAAGTCCGCGGCGACGAAGAGACGCCATTCGTCATGGTTCGAGCCTTCCATGACCGGTACCTTGTTGAAATTGCCAGCCGCCAACGCTGTACTAATGGGTTCCGTCAGCACCTTGTTATCGACGTTACCAGTAAAGCCGGCCGACCCCCCAGCGACGAGCAGTGCTGCAACCGGCACTTGGCGCAGGCACGCAGCGGTCGCAGCGGGCTGACTGGAGTTATAGGTGCAACCCAGTTCATTGCCCACTACCGTTCCGGCTGCCTGGGCATCCGCTAGCGAAGTTGTATTCAAGAAATAGGCTCCGCTTTCCACGATCGCGCGGTCGAACAATCCCGCCGCTGCCGGCGATGCGAGCTGCGTGTGCACGCTCAAGCCGCCGAAGGATTCACCGAAGATTGTCACGTTATTGGGATTCCCGCCAAAATTTTTGATGTTCCGCTGCACCCACTGGAGCGCCGCCTGCTGGTCCATGAAACCGTAGTCGCCCGAGCCGCCGTAAGTGGTTTCGGCGGCGAACGCCGGATGAGCGAGGAATCCAAGAAGGCCCAGGCGATAGTTGAGGGTCACAACGATCACGTCTTCGTCCTCCACGAGCATGGTCGGGTCATAGTCATCACTCTCGCCAAGGAAGCCCGCTCCGCCGTGGACCCACACCATTACCGGGTAACCATGATGGTCCTCATGGAACCAACGATGGTTGTCATGACGCCAACCTCTATCGTCTGCTGGGGTGTACACATTCAGATACAGACAATCCTCCGTCGTGCTCGCCACGCCGAAAAAGCTGGCCGGCTGCGGACAGTGGTTGGCAAATTGCGTCGCATCGCGCTGCCCGTGCCAGCTCGCCGGCGGTTGTGGCGGCTTCCAGCGCAGACCATTGACCGGGACCGGCGGAGCCGCATACGGGATGCCGAGGAACTTGTTCATGCCGTCTGTCTGGAGACCTACGACAGGGCCTGTGTCGGTAACCGCGACGACTTGACCGGAACAGGCATGCACTTCTCCCGGAGCGACGTAACCCACGGGTATCGCGACCATCAGCGCCAGTGCCAGAACTACGCCTGCAGACTTAAACCTTAGAATACTTTCCCAAATCATTTTCCTCCTCCTTTCTTATTCTCCTTAATGAAGCATTGGATGTGAAACTGTCCAAAATCATTCCCCCTAAACCATTACCCAAACCGCTCTCCGACTGATTTGCTGACAACTACCACCTCCTCTCGCCTTTTCATTTTTCCAAGAATGCTCCTGTGATTCATTAAAAGACGCCAAAAAGAAAATGAAATCTCTCGGAACATTTCACCGACAACTTAACTTGGATTCCGTCTATCATCCTCTGCAAGAGGTTTTGTACCGTTGGATTGGTTTTGCGAAGGGATTTAGTGTGAAGCACCTAGTATGGTCCCTTGTGAATGACGCAATATTAATGCCAGCTCTTGCCATCATCGTAAGTCCTCGGAGCTATGTAGTTTTTCTAAAACATGAGCTTCTTAGCGAAAGCTAAAAGTGGAAGAACTTTCCACAAAAGTCCCTAATGACTTCCTTAAGAGTGTGAAAAATATCTCCCACCGCTTCAGCCATGAATGCGGCCTTTCCGCTGGATGCTTTCCATGATTTTTAAGTCTGACTCATAGGAATTTTCACGTGAGAAAGAAAAGAAGCAGTCACTTATTCCACGACTTCCACTTTAATGAGATTGGTGGTTCCCCGAATGCCGATGGGGACCCCGGCGATGACCACAATCTTTTCTCCTCTTGAGGCCATTCCTAACTCCTTCGGCATCCTCTTCGATCTCTCTAACATCTCATCCGTATCCTTCCAGGCAGGGCCAAGAACAGGATAGACCCCCCAGGAGAGATTGAGCTCCCTGACGGTTGTGAGGTGCTGGCTCAAGGCAAGAATGGGCTGACGAGGTCGAAGCTTCGACACCCAGCGTGCCGTGCTTCCCGATTCCGTTGGGGTGACGATCACCTTTGCCCCCACCTCCTCGGCCAGTAACGATGCCGTGTAGGTGATTGCTTGCTGGAGATTCATCCCCTCATCTTTTTCCCCTCGCAAAAAGTGAGCGTGAGGAAATTCCTCTTCCGCCGATTGAGCAATCCTGGCCATCATCTGGAAAGCTTCGACGGGAAACTGGCCGCTGGCCGTCTCTTCCGAAAGCATGACCGCATCTGTCCCGTCATAGATGGCGTTGACCACATCCGTGACCTCTGCCCGGGTGGGTTGAGTATGGTCCACCATCGATCGAAGCATCTGGGTGGCAGTGATCACCGGTTTCGCTGAATCATTGGCCTTGCGTATCAGCGTCTTCTGCACGTTTGGAATCTTCTCAATCGGAGTCTCCAAACCTAAATCTCCCCGAGCGACCATGACGCCGTCTGACGCCAGGAGAATCTCCTCGATGTTTTCCAAGGCCTCTTTTGTCTCGATCTTAGCGATGACAGGGATATCGACCGACTTCTTCTTTAAGACTCTCTTAACGGCCTCGACGTCAGCGGCCCTTTGGATATAGGAGAGGCTAACCCAATCGACCCCATGTTGAATGCCGAAGAGGAGATCCTTCTGATCCTTCTCTGTGAAGGCGGAAGCGAGGGGAGCCCGCGTCGGAAAGTTCAGCCCTTTGTGGGAGGTTAAGATTCCTCCCACGATCACCCGGCATCGAATGGTCTTCCCATCGCTTTCTATGGCTTGAAGTTCAATCATTCCGTCGGCAAGAAGGATTCGATCCCCTGCTCTTACCTCGCCAGGAAGAGCAGGATAAGTCACCGTGGCTTGGGTCTCGTCGCCGATAAGCACCTGGTTGGTCAGGCGAAATTCTCTCCCCTTTCTCAATTCCGCTCCACCCTCTTTCATCATGCCGATCCGAATTTTAGGACCGCCCAGATCCTGGAGGATCGCTACAGGCTGTTTCAATCGGTCGGCGATTTGACGAATGGTGATGATCTTCCTTAAATGCTCTTCGTGAGTCCCATGAGAAAAATTGAGCCGTGCAACGTTCATCCCGGCCCGGATCAAGGCCTCCAAGATCTGAGGCGACTCGCTCGCTGGGCCAATCGTACAAACAATCTTTGTCTTCCGTCGCTTTTCTTCACTCACAGTCTCACCCCTCGCCGTCTTCTCATCAAACATGAAAATGGTACCTCATTGTTCATTCTCTGTCCATTCATTTGTTCCGCAAGACAGGAATGACGGCTTCATACGATGACTTGTATGAACGGAATGACGATGTTAGAATGTATGTTTACCGTGAGAAGAGCGATAGGATGAAGAGGAAGATTCAAAGAATACTGGTTGCAAATCGGGGGGTTCCCGCGGTCAGGATCATACACACCTGCCGTGACAGGAAGATCAATACCGCTGTTGTCTACAGCACTCCGGATCGACTCGGCCACCACGTGTTTATGGCGGACTCGGCCATCCATATCGGAGAGGCTCCGCCCACCGAATCCTATTTGGACATCGACAAGATCATCGATGCCGCCCTGAAGAGCAAAGCGGATGCCATCCATCCGGGATGGGGATTTCTCGCAGAGAA
Organism: Syntrophaceae bacterium UBA1163; assembly: GCA_002311635.1. GTDB lineage: Bacteria > Desulfobacterota > BSN033 > BSN033 > UBA1163 > UBA1163. Next base: position 4,702 of record DBZJ01000028.1, on the reverse strand, counting down.
TCATCTCTTTGCGCAAAAGGTCATCGACGCCGGACTGATATGGATCGGTCCTCCCCCAGAAATCATCCGATTGATGGGGGACAAGATCAAAGCGAAAGAGCTCGCCCAGAAGGCCAATGTGCCGACCATCCCCGGCATCAGCGATGTGAACGATGTGAAACAAGTCCAAAATTGGATGAAAGATGAAAACATAAATTTTCCCATTATGATCAAAGCGGCCGCAGGCGGCGGCGGCAAGGGCATGGTCAAGATCGAGAATGCGAAGCAGCTTGCCCAGGGATTTTCCCAGGCCCGTTCGGAGGCGGAAAAATCTTTCGACAATGGCAGCCTCCTTGCCGAAAGATACATCGAAAGGGGCAGGCATATCGAAGTCCAAATCGTTGCCGATGAAAGTGGAAATGTGGTTCATCTCTTTGAGAGAGAGTGCACCCTGCAGAGGCGCAATCAGAAGATTATCGAGGAGGCGCCCGCACCGACGCTCAACGACACCCTCCGCCAGGAAATCTGCTTTACGGCCACCCGCTTGATGCGGGAATTAGGCTACACGTCGGCGGGAACGGTGGAATTCATCTTGGATACTCGGACAAAGAAGTACTATTTTCTGGAGGTCAATACGCGCCTTCAGGTGGAACATAGCATCACCGAGTTGATCACAGGGTTGGATATCGTGGGCATTATGATCGATGTCGCCATGGGGAAGAAACTCCCCTTCAACCAATCCGACATCCATCCCAACCGGTGGGCCCTGGAAGTGCGGCTGAACGCAGAAGATCCGAAAAATTTCAGCCCTTCCTTCGGCACGGTCACCCGGTTTCAGGTGCCGCATGGACCCGGAGTCAGAATATTGACGGGCATCTATGAGGGAGCGGACATTCCACCTTACTACGATTCTCTCTTCATGCTCCTCGTGACAGCCGGTGTCGACAGGGAAGATGCCATCCGGGTGATGGACCGGGCGCTCAGCAGAAACCTACGGATCGAGGGTGTCAAAACACTGGCCCCCTTGCTTTTGAGTATCATCCGACATCCGGTTTTTATCGCCGGCGATTTTTCAACCCATTTTATCGAAGAGCATATGGATGAGCTGATCTCCACGTTCAAGGAGAAAAACAGCGAGGATGAAGTCCTCAAGGTGGCAAAGTATGTAGCTGAGATTTCGGCCTTGGGGCCGCAGAAATGGATGTAAGACCGGGTATGCAAAAAATACCATTAATCAAACCTGGGATGTCCCCCGGGGAAATTGTCAAAACAGTACGTTCTGCTCCCGGTGTTTTTTTCTCTTCCACCGGAATGCGTGATGCAGGGCAGTCCGACTATAAGAACCGGCTCCGACTGTACGATCTCAAAACCCTCGCGCCCTATTACAACAAGATGGGCCTCTTCAGCGCAGAATGCCATGGCGGCGCGCGATGGCACGTGGGAATCCTAAATCGAAAGGAAAGTCCTTTTGAGGAGATCGAAACGCTTCGGGAGCTGATGCCCAATGTCCTGCTCCAAACCCTGGTTCGCGAGACCAACCTGTGGGGATATCGACCCTATCCGAAGAATATCATCGAATACGTTGTCTCGAAAGTCGACATCGATGTCTGGAGATGCTTCTCGTTCCTCAACGATATAAGAAATATGCGTGCGGTTGCAGAGGTGGTCATGAAAAGGGGGAGGCTCTTCCAGCCCGCAATCGCTTTTACTCAGGCAGACTGGACCACAAACGATTATTATTTAGAGATTGTCTCTCAAGTGGTGGATCTCTGCGGCGGGACAAATGAGATCGTCCTTTGTATCAAGGACATGTCCGGAGTAGGCAGTCCCAAACGCCTCAAGGTTCTGGTGGATGCCATCCGGCAGAAGTTCCCCGATCTGGTCATCCAATACCACCGTCACATCACAGACGGACTTGCCATCCCTGCCCTTCTGGCAGCCGTGCAGGCAGGGGCTAAGATTCTCGACGTCGAGGAAGATTCCCTGACACGATTTTACGGCCAGGCACCGATACTCGCGTTACACGCATACCTTGAGGAATCAGGGTTCCCCGTCAATATCGAGAGAACCGAGGCAGAACACGCCGTTCAGAAAGTGCGCGAATGGATCGGCCAGTACGATTGGGCGGAGTCCCCGTTCAAAGGATATGACCATAACGTCCGTCATCATCGAATGCCAGGGGGGGCTTTCCCCAGCTCCTTTGAGCAGGCGGACAATCGCGGGTTTCTTCATCTGATGCCTTCGATCTTGAAGATGATGTCCCTTTACAACAGGATGATCCACTATTTTGATGTGACGCCCGGCTCCCAGATTACCTGGGTGACTTGTAGCGGCATTGTCAACCGATATGCAAAAGAGAAGGGAGAGGGAGGCGTCCGGCACATCCTTAAACTTCTTACAAAATTTATTGAAGAAAAATGGCAGCGTTTTGAATCCATGGACCCCCACGAGCAGGAAGAACTCCTGGGCCTTTTCCAGAATGCGCCCGGGGATTTCAAAAACCTCCTCTTAGGAGACTATGGAAAGCTCCCCATGGGGTGGCCTGCGGAATGGATCTACCGAAGCGCCTTTGGCGACGAGTGGGAATCCAGGATCAAAGAGCGAAAGGACTTGTCTCCTTTGGATGCATTGGATGATGAGGATCTTTTGATGCTCAGGAAGACCCTTTCAGAGGCCATCGGCAGAAAGCCCTCCGAAGAGGAATTCATCCTCTACCTCATGCACCCCAAGAATGCCCTCGAAATGATCGAGTTCGTCGAAAAATATGGGGAAGCACCTCTGGTGCTTCCGACTTCTGTCTGGAGGAACGGGTTGAAAAAACCCGGGGATAAGGTGGAATTCGAATTCTGGGGAAAACCTTATACGGTCGAACTGGTATCGATCGGGGCAGAACACGAAGGACTCATTCATGTGGTCATGCGGGTGAATAACAATACCAGGGTTTATACGGTAGAAACACCGAGGGCTAAAAAGGTTGCGATCAGGATGGCGAAAGGGCTCGGAGATGTCGGCGCGCCCATCAACGGCAATGTTTGGAGAATTGGGAACCCGGAAAGAGGATCTCTCAAGGTAGGGGACATCGTCCACAAAGGAGAGGAGATTGGAAACCTCGAGGCGATGAAGATGGAGAATGCGATTATCGCTCCTTTTGATGGACAGGTCATGGAGGTCTGCGTGAAACTGAATGAGACGGTTCAGGAAGGTCAGCTTCTCTTCATCCTCGAAAAATCCTAAGTTCACCTCGCATTCAAAGTTTTCTGCTCCGAGGATGCCGATTTCAGGGTCCAGGGGGGCAAAAGATTGCGGAACTCAGTCAACAGCGCCATTTTAATCCTTTAAAATTTCATCTCGTTTGAGCCATTGAATCCTCGACCCCTTCAACCTTTTCTGGTTCAATGCATTCGTTTTCTTTTCTAAGACAAAGGCGACCTCCCCTCCCAGGAGAAGGATGACTGAGGAATAGTACATCCAGAGAAAAAAAATGACCAGGGCGCTCAAAGAGCCGTAGATCATAGAAAATCTTCCCAGATGAAGAACATACCACCCGAACAATTGCTTGGCGGTTTCCCAGAAGAGGCTGGTGAAAAAGGACGCTCGAAGGGCAGTCTTGAAATGGATTTTCTTGTCGGGGATGATCTTGTAAATCAAAAAACACATCCAAAAAGTGAAGAAGAAGGGGATGAAGTATTTCAAAATGAATCGAATGATCGGTCTCAACTCTAAGAAAGGACTGAAACGGTACCCCTGGACAAAGGTGATCACAGAGGTGAAGGCCATACTGATTAGGAGAAAGGTTCCTGCCAAAAGAATCATCAGAAGGTCGATCCCCTTCCCGCGAAGGATGCCGCGCCCCTCCTTAACCTGAAAGATGATATCCAGGGCTGTCCTTAAGGAGCTGAACACCCACGTGGAAGCCCAGATCAACCCTCCTATTCCCAACACCCCAACGATCTTACGATCCCGAACCATTCTCAGGATGTTATCCATAATCCTTGTGTCGAGAAAAGGAAAGGCATCCTCCAAATACTGTCGAATATGGTTTAACACTTCCCGATAGCTATATAGGTATGTGCCCAGTAGGGCCAAAAGCAATAAGATGAGGGGAATTAAGCAGATGAGAAGGTCGAAGGTAATCCCAGAGGAGAGAAAAAAACCGTGATCCTTGCTGAACTTTCTGAGAGCATCCCAGAGGATGCGAAATCTCTTGGTGAATCCCTTTTTCCAATTTTTCAACTTTACTTCCGCTCCTTTTCACAACCGTGCGATCACTTCGCCAAATCCGTTATCCCTTGACGCACTTCCAAAACTTAGTGATGAACTCCTTACGGGGTTGAAGGAAGTCCCTGGTTTGACTTTTTCGACCGAAACGACGCCCGCAAGGCCCTGGGAATCCAAAAGAGAAGGGTAAACGATATTCCTAAACCGATTGATCCCAAGATAGTATAGACCAGGGAGGTCTCAAATCTCCAAAAGAGAAGTTTTATTGTAATGATGGGAGCATCTGAATTTTGAACAGCGAAGATCGCTACAGCGATGACGATTAAGTAAGCGATCCACAAAAAGACCTTCATGGTTTTTACCTCCTCTTGGCATTCATTATTTTCGCCTCTCTCTTGTGAGACTGTCTCGTAATGGGAATAAACGGCAGGGATTCTTAAAAACGGGACAGACAGACGGGTGACAAAGCTTTAGAGCGCAACCTTCTAACGAGCCTGTAGAAAAA
>DBZJ01000090.1:31151-47405 GCA_002311635.1 Syntrophaceae bacterium UBA1163 | reverse complement strand
CTTTTTCGGGGAAAGGTCAAATTGAAATCTTCACTTATGAGCTAAATCTGTCTACTGCTGATTATAGGAAGTACTCTTCGGGGATTTATTCTAATTAAGCGGAATCTCCATTCGGGAATCTGGTGGGGACTAAACCTTCGAAAAGGGCTTTCGATTGTGTGAAAACCGCAAAAAAATGGCGGGACAGGGCACATTTACCGAACTCTCACATCGGTGTTGATTTTACCTATAAGTCCTTACTTTGACGTAATTCTGAAGGACGACGATCATTGGTGGGGCGAAGGGGCTGCGGCTTCCTCGTCCGCAGCCTGAGTTGCGCCACGCAGCTCGGCCAGCAGTTTCGAATTCCGTGAGAAGTACCACAGGGAAGCGCACACGAGCACGAGGATCCCTACTGCAGCTCCGATGTAGAGCGGCGTGTTTTGATTATTCAGCTTGACCAGACCGCTGGCTACCAGTGTGAACGGGATGGCCTCGGGTAAAATCCCTATGGCCGTCCCCAGCAGGAAGTGCCGGTGTCGGATGGGCGACAGCCCCAGCAGGAAGTTGATGATCAACCCGCTGATGGGGAGCTGGCGTATGGCAAAGACCAGTAGCGCGGCCGAATGCCCGTGAAAATGCTCCTTGAGCCTGCCGGCCCGCGGCCAGTGGCGTAGGACGAAATCGCGGCCGCCCCACCGTACAAACAGAAACAGGGCATAATAACCGACCAGTGTTGCCACCTGCGTCCACAGAAGACCGTGCCAGAATCCGAACGCCAAACCGCCGATAGGACAGAATAGCAGGCGGGGCATACCCGCGGCCACGAGCACGAAAACGATCACCATCCATGCCGCCGGTCCCGTCCACCCCAGCGACAGCAGCCAGTATTTGACGTTTTGGATGTCGCCGAAATACTTCCGCACCGGTGTGAAATAAACCGACGCAAATGCCGTCGCTACCACAGCCAGCATGATCAGCGGTTTCCACGGGAAGTTCGGCATCCCAGATTTAAGAGTACGGATCTTGGCAGGCATTATAGGACCTGATGATTTAGTAGAAGAACCTCGCTGCATATATGATATAGAGATATATCGTTTGTCAAATACTTTCGATTCCATCGATATAATACCTCACTGAAGCGTGGATCAGATCTTCCGATCGGGCAGGAATGTCTCTGGAAATCTTATCAAGCGGATGATGTGGAATTGTAATTGGCAAAGGCAACTTTCCTCTGTTCTAGCACAGCCTCTTCAATGTTCAAGACATTCTTGTAGTTGAGGAGCAAGCTGAGGTATCCGCTATAAGATTTTCTCCGACACTCCTGCCCGATCCTGGTGGGTTTTCCACGACAGAGTGACATATTATTCCTCGATAAACTTTGACTGCGGAAAGACCTTTTGGGGACATTGGTAGGGAGTCGTTTGGGATGGGCTTTTCAGGATGGGCGATTACATCCCTCCCGGCTTCACCCAGCTTCCTGGAAATAATGTTTGGCCCGCGGAGGAGACGGGAAAAGTTGCATTTAAACTATTAGGGTTCTGAACTTTTCAACGTCAATCGCTGTCTTTAGGATATTCGTCAAGGCCGGCTTCGGGAAGAGATGGGGTTTGGAAATCAAGGGAATATAGGGAATGTTGCCAACGATCGGCACTTCCGTAAAAGACCGGATTAAACCAAGGTTAGTCTTCTCGACCAGGCGGTTTCTAAAACTTGAGCTGGGACTCGGTTGATTGATCAAAAGCCCGAGAATCTTTACCCCGCTCTCTCTTGCCCGGTCGAGAGTGAGGAGCGTATGGTTAACGGCTCCAAGTTTTGAACCGACCACGACAATAATCGGCATGTTCAGTTCCAATATTAGATCCAGATTCGTTCGTTTTCGTGTAAGGGGTACCAGGAGACCGCCAGCTCCTTCGACAAAGAGGATATCGTGCTTTTCTCTGAGCTTTTGGTAAGCGAAGCGGATTTTTTTTATCTCGATCTTTTTGTGATCGATCTCGGCGGCAATCAGGGGAGCCAAGGGTTTTGAGAAACGATAAGGGCTAATAAGGGATAGATCATCCTTGGAATGTGATACCCTTTTTAGAAAGGTGGCGTCCCCCGGAATGAGTCTGCCATTTCTATTAGGACAGCCCGTTTCGATCGGTTTCATCACGCCCACGTCGAGTCCCGTGTTGGACAAGAGACTTACAAGACACGCCGTGACGACAGTCTTTCCAACCCCTGTATCCGTGCCCGTGACAAAAATCCCTTTTCCCATTTGTGTACTTATAGTGAACGACATAAATATGTGGACATCTCAATATGTCATTGCGAACGAAGCCCTGTACCTGTCATGGTATGAAGCAATCTCAAGGGATTGCCGCGTCGTCCCGCCAAAGCGGGGCTCCCCGCAATGACCGCTTTTCTGTGTCGTTCAGTATTGACGTTGAATTTCTTCCACCAAGACCGCAATTGCGACACGGTCTCCCTATCAGGTGAGGCCGGGACCGGTGACCGTCCTTATCGAATGATAGGTAATCGAAAGCATTTCGTTTAACTCGTCCCGGGTCATGCTTAATGGCGGCATTAATACGACGACATTTCCAAGGGGTCTAATGATGAGGCCCCTTTTCCTCGCCTCTTCGATCACTTTGATCCCAATTTTATTCTTATAAAGGTATTCCTCTTTAGTGGCCTTGTCCGCAACGAGTTCTATCCCGACCATCATTCCAAGTTGTCGAATGTCGCCGACGTGTTCGAGCTTCTCATATTTCTTTAAACCCTCTGATATAAAATGAATTTTGCCTTGCGCCTTTTCGAGAACTTTTTCTTCCTTCATCACTTTCAAATTGGCCAGAGCAGCTGCGCACGCCAGGGGGTTTCCCGTATACGAGTGGCCGTGAAAGAAGGTCTTCTTCTCTTCGTATTCGCCGAGGAAGCCGTTGAAGATCTCCTCTGTCGTCAGGGTCGCTGCCAGGGGGAGGTATCCTCCCGTGATCCCCTTTGCGAGGCAGAGGATGTCGGGGGAGATGGACTCATGATCGCAGGCGAACATCCTTCCAGTTCTTCCGAAACCTGTTGCCACCTCGTCAGCGATCAGAAGCACACTGTACTTTTTCGTCAATTCCCTTATTTCCTTGACATAGCCTTTTGGAGAAGTGATCATTCCCGCTGCCCCTTGGATCATGGGTTCAATGACCAGCGCAGCGATCTCCTGATGATGGGTTGATAGAATCTCTTCCACCCTGCTCAAACACTCCATCCCGCAGGCTGGTGCGGACCTCTCCAGAGGACACCGGTAGCAGTAAGGATAAGGAACTCTATAGACCGGAAAGAGAAGGGAGCCGTACATCTCATGGAAAAGATCGATCCCGCCCAGGCTTACAGAGCCAATGGTATCACCGTGATAGGCGTTGATAAACGACAGGAAAGCATGTTTTTCCCCTCCATTTCTCTTTTGCTTCCAGAATTGAAAGGCGATCTTGGCGGCAATCTCAACGGCTGTCGAGCCGTTGTCCGAATAGAAAACCTTTCTTAAGCCGGCCGGTGCAATTTCGACAAGCTCCTTGGCCAGTTCAATGGCCGGGACGTTTGAGATCCCAAGAAGTGTGGAGTGAGCCACCTGATCGAGTTGATTCCGTATGGCATCATCAATCTTTTTCTTTCGATGCCCGTGGAGGTTGACCCACAGAGAAGAGACCCCATCCAGGTACCTTTTCCCGTAGATATCCACCAGGCAAGATCCTTCACCTTTTTCGACGATGAGAGGAACCTCTTCCATATAATCCTTCATCTGGGTGAAGGGGTGCCAGATCAGACGGCGGTCTAAATCCTCAAGCGCTTTGTTCCTTATAGAATCCATTTTTTCCCTATCTTTCCGAAGGCCCTTAGGCCGAAATCCAGTTGTTCCATGGTGTGGATGGCCATCAGTGTGATCCGAAGCCTTGATGTCCTGTCAGGAACCGTCGGAGTCCGGATTCCCTGAACATAGATCCCTTCATCAAACAGAGCTTGAGCCATGTTCATAGTTATGGAAGGGTCTCCAAGGATCAAGGGAAGAATGGGCGTCTCACCCTCTGGAATCAGGTAACCCAAGCCTCTCATTCCTTCTCTAAAATACGTGGCGTTATTCCTTAACTGACTTATCATTGCGGGCCGTTCCCCAAGGATCTTAAGGGCCGCCAGGGCGGAAGCGCATACCGACGGCGGAAGCGCTGTCGTATAGAGAAGACTCCTTGCTTTGTTTAGGAGATAATGAATCAGGTCTTCACTTCCCGCGATAAAGGCCCCGAAAGAACCAAGGGCTTTCCCCAAGGTCCCCATCTGTATGTCAACCCTTCCCTCGAGGCCGAAGTGTTCAATTGCACCTTTCCCTTTTTTCCCCAAGACCCCTGTGCCATGCGCGTCATCCACCATCACCAGGGCCGAGTATTTCTCGGCGAGATCAACGATATCGGGAAGGGGAGCGATATCCCCATCCATGCTGAAGACTGAATCCGTAACGATCAGCCTTTTTCTGAACCTTGAAGATCTCCGGAGGATCTCTTTGAGGCAATTCATGTCGGCATGTTTATAGATCCTGACCTCTCCCTTACTGAGCCTGCATCCATCCACGATACTTGCGTGATTGAGCTCGTCGCTCAGGATCACATCTCCCTCTCCCGAAAACGCTGAAATGGTTCCTACGTTGGCATGGTAACCCGAGCTGAAAAGGAGAGCTCTCTCCGTCCCTTTAAACAAGGCCAATTCCGTCTCCAAAGTTCGATGGACTTCCATGCTTCCTGATATGAGTCTAGATCCCCCACTTCCCGTACCGTAACGGGATGCAGCAACCATGGACGCTTTTTTGAGCACGGGGTGATTGGCAAGACCGAGGTAATTATTCGAAGAGAACATCAAAACCCTTTTGCCATTGATGACGACGGAGCTATCCTGCTCGCCTTCGACGGTTCTCAGTTCCCTGTAAAGCCCCCTTTTCTTGAGATCGTCGATCTGATCTTGAAAAAAGGTATCCTTCATGGCTTGACCCATCGGGCGGCGCCAAACCCGGCTTTGAAAATGAAGTAAGAAGCGCCGCTTCTTGAACCCCGTTAGAAATACCAACGCCGCGGGAATTATTCTGGCCCCTAACCTCGTTGCGGAGCCCTGCACCGCATGGTGTACGGGGCGGAGCAGCCGGGCATGATTTCTAACGGGTGGAGTATTTCCAAGAGGATAGGATAGATGCATGCAATTGTCAACCAGAAACTAATCTATGGTTAACAATTCCATGGATGGCGAGACGAACGGTTCCAACCTATCTTCGTGCGGTTGCTTGTTGGGTTTTAGGTTGCGCCTTCGAACTCTGAATGCCCTGGCTTTTAGATTGATAGACTCTATTTTCTTTACTCAAGATTATTTTTATGTTATTGAAACATAAACAAAATCGGCTCATGGTTGAACGACCCTGAATTATGGCTCCACCAATTCTGATGAAAAGGAAATGGATTCTGCTCCTCTGCATTTCAGCAGGAGTCGTATCTACCATGAGGAGATCCATCGTCTGGTAAAAAAATTGAAAAAGGAGAAAGAATTTTAGGGAGCGAGGATGGCACCGACGGTGAGGAAGGATAAAGGAGTTAGATTGTCCTCGGATCTCGTTTTAGGTCTTTATTCGGATCTTTTGACGGAGCTTTGGGAGATTGTATCGGCTCTGATCGGAGAAGCCATTCTGGCATTTCTTTTCACCCTCTCCATCCGGAAACTTGGCGACAAGCATCCCTTTTTGCATTCTCTTCAAGTTTCCGAGGAAGGCATCTCCTGGGAAAAACTGAAGGAGGATTGCCGGACGATCGCCCCCGACGAAATCCATCGGGGGTTTCAAGGCTTGATCAATCAACTTTCCCATCTCTTTTCAGCGTTGGCAGACGGGGTGATCAACAAGGAACTCTTTCCAAAGGTCTTCCCGAAGGTCAAAGAGGCCGAGCGAATAATCTCTCAACAATAGGGGACTTCGGTGAGGTTGATTTTTAAGAATCTAAATGTCCTTCGTTCTACCATTAATGCCATCAGCACGAGCGTCGAGATCAAGGAAATCGTCGAATCGGCCGGAAACAATCTTCCCCATTTGTTTGACTTCTCTTCCTTTGGGATTTTTTGGAAAGAGGATCTGCTTCTCTTCCTTTATCAAGAGGAATCTTGTCCTTCCTCCTTCTCCCAAGAGGCCGTGAAGAACATGATCAACGTTTTTTCAGTCCTGGGAGAGGAGGCCGTTGATGCCAAGCGAGTTACCCTTCACATAGAAAAAAGGAAGCTGAAGGGCAAGCAAGGGACCATGGATCGAAAAGCGACCTTGAAGTCTCACCTCACTTTGCCGCTGGCCGTAGAGGGGGAGATTTTGGGATGTCTTTCTGTTAACAGTGACCAACCCAATGCCTTCGACGCCCAAGACCTGCAGTTCCTTTCCGTCATCGGATACCAGATGGCAGCGAGCTTAAAGCATTTTCAAAGATTTAGTTCGATTAAAAACATGGCCACTTATGATACGTTGACCGGCCTTTATAACCGGAGGTATTTCGAGGAAAGGTTTGAGGTCGAGGCCCAAAAATCTTTTCACTCGGGCCTCCCGCTTTCATTGGTGATGGTAGACATTGACCATTTTAAGAAAGTCAATGACACCTTCGGGCATACCGAGGGGGATCAGATCCTTTGCAAGATTTCTTCCTTATTGAAAAATTCGGTTCGGAGGAAGGATACCGTCGCTCGTTACGGCGGCGAAGAGTTCATTCTGATATTGCCGGAGGCCGCCTTGCAGCAGTCTTTTGTCATCGCGGAGCGAATTCGACAGTTGGTGGAAAACACCCTCTTCGAAGTAGGACGGGTTCAAGTCAATTTGACCCTGAGTATGGGGATCTCCAATTTTCCAAGTCATCGAGTGAAGTCGAAGGAAGAGTTGATCAAGATGGCAGACCAGGCACTGTATGATGCCAAAAGGGGAGGGCGGAACAAGGTCTGTATTTTTACGGAAAAATCTTCTCAATGGACCGTTCCGACTTAACCGGGAAGTTCGGACAGGGTCAGCATCTTGGTAGGTCCAACGTGAATTCTTTCCTGAAAAAATAAAAAAAGGCACACCGATGAGGTGTGCCTTTTTTGGAGTAGATTCTCCAAGGATCCTAAATTACTTCTTTGGTGCAGCCTTTGGGGGATGCACTTTAATCATTACAGCGCCCATCTTGTCCATTTCCTTCTTGTACTCGACGCCGACTTTCATTCCCGCCTTCAGATCCTCAAATTTGAGAGCCTCCTTGCCCTTCATAATCTTTGTATCAGCGGTGACCATGAAGGTTTTCTCTGCCTTTCCCTTTCCAGCAACAGCAATGCTCTTTGCCATGGTGTCCACGCTCTTAATCTCTCCACTGAACTTTTCCATTTCCATTTTAACGGGCGCCGTAGAAGCGGGTGCTGCCGGGGCAGGAGCAGTCGTTGCTGCTTTTGGAGCAGCGGCTGCAATGGCTCCGGAAACAAAAGCTACCAACGTCAGCATAACCACAAACAGAATCGTCTTTTTCATTCAGTTCACCTCCCCTCTCATTAAGTTTAAATATATAATAGCAAAATCGGTACCAAAGAAATTTATAAGACAATATTTTTAACTATATGAATTTACAAGAGAAAACAGTTTAATAGAAATTTTTTGAGGAAGAATATGTTGGAAGATTCGACACAGGAACTGGAAGGTGTTGGAAAAATCTACACATCCTCTTTTTCTAATATTTTATATAGGGTGGTCCGATCAATGCCCAAAATCTCGGATGCCTTCTTTTTATTTCCTCCGGTCTCTTGAAGCACCTTGACCACATAGCGTTTTTCTAATTGTCTCAGGGATAGTGGTTTTTCAGGTATGAGGATCTCCTGGCCCCCGATTTCTTCGAACATTTTTTTGGGGAGGTCTTCAGGGAGGATAATAGGATGGATTGAAAGAATGACCGCTCTTTCTATGGTATGCTCCAATTCACGGACATTCCCCGGCCAGGAATATCGGGTGAGTATTTCAAGAGCTTCCGGCGAGATATGAGAGATGTTCTTGTGGTTCTCTTCACAAAATTTCTGTAGAAAATGGTTAGCCAACGAGGGGATATCCTCCTTCCTCTCCCTCAAGGGAGGAAGAGTGATGGTTACAACATTAAGCCGATCAAAAAGGTCCTCCCTGAATTTTTCACTTTTCACGAGCGGTTCCAATGCTTGATTGGTTGCGGCAATGACCCGGACATCGACTCTAACGCTTTCTGTTCCTCCCACTCTTTTAACCTCGTGCTCCTGCAGAAATCGTAAAAGCTTTGATTGCATCGAGAGGCTGAGATTACCCACTTCATCCAGGAAAAGCGTTCCGCCGTCCGCTTCCTCAAAGAGGCCCCTTTTGGCAGTGGAGGCTCCTGTGAAAGCCCCTCGGACATGGCCAAATAACTCACTTTCTATTAACGTCTCCACCAAGGAAGCGCAGTCGACAGGAATGAAGGGGGAGTGATTTCTTTGACTATTGTAATGAATGGAGCGGGCGATCAGTTCTTTTCCCGTTCCTCTTTCTCCACAGAGAAGTACCGTAGACTTGGTGTCCGCTACTTTGGCAATGGTTTTATACACTTGAAACATCTGATGGGTTCGTCCGATGACATTCTTAAATTGATACTTTTCAAGAAGTTCCCGCCGATAAAACTTGTTTTCCTGGATAAGCCTTCTCTGCTCTAATGCCCTCTGGATAGTAAATTTGATCTCATCCAGTTTAAAAGGTTTGCTGATGTAGTCGTACGCTCCTTCCCGGATGGCCTCGATGGCGGTCTCAATGGATCCAAAGGCAGTGATCATAATCACGGTGGTGTCCGGAGCATTCTTCTTAAAGAAGCGAAGCACATCCATCCCGCCTTTTTCTCCCATCCGCACATCGGTGATGATGATGTCAAAAAGGTTGTCCATCCCCCGGGCGATGGCTTCTTCGCCGCTCAAGGCGGTGGAGACCTGATAACCTTCTTTGGAAAGCACTTCTTTCAGTAGATCGACGGTGACCGGATCATCATCTACGACCAAGAGACGGGTTGATGTTTTGTTCATCGAGTTCACTTCCTTCAAAAACCGGAATGGAGATGGAAAACGTGCTCCCTTTTCCCACTTCACTTCTTACTTTGATCGTTCCAGAGTGTTCTTTTATAATCTTCTCACAGATCGCCAATCCCAATCCCGTGCCTTCTCCCATTTTTTTTGTAGTGAAGAAAGGGTCGAAAATCCTCTTTCTTGATTCTTCAGTTATTCCAATTCCGGTATCGGCGATTGAGATTTCCAGCCATCTTCCATCCCCTGAGGAGAGGGGAGGGGAAACTTGCTGGGTCTCGATCGTCAGCACTCCTCCCTGGGGCATGGCGTCTAACGCATTCGTGATCAGGTTGAGAAAGAGGGTTTGAATGTGGGTCGAATCCCCTAAGACGGGAGGGAGCCCCGGAGAGAGATGTGTAGAGAGTTTCACATTCCGTGCAAGAAACCAGGGCTCACTCAAATGGATCAATTCTTCCAGCACATCATTGACATCCAGAGACTTCAACTGGGGTTTGGGCTGTCGGGTAAAAGAGAGAAGATTATTAACCCAATCGGCTATCTTGTCCAGCTGTGATTCGATGATTTTGAGCCGATCCTGGTCCTTGGGCAGAAGCTTCCCGTCCTGAAGAATAAGCTGGATATACCCGGAGATCGAGTTCAGGGGGGTCCCGATGTGGTGTCCCACTTCTGCCGTGGCTTGTCCCACAGCGGCGAGTTTTTCAGACTGACTTAATTGCCTCTGGGATGCAAACAGGGCTTCGTTGAGAAGCTTCAGCTCTTCGTTTCTTTTGGCCAATTCCGAGGTGGCGGCTTCGATTCTTCTGGTCAACTCCTCATTGAACTGGTTGACTTGTCTTATGAGTTCGATATTCTGCTCATGGGTTTCACGTATCGTCCCCAGCATGCGGTTGAAATTTCTCCCCAATTTTCCCAGTTCATCCTCACTTTGAATCTGCGCTTCTGCCTCCAAGTCGCCTTTCTCCGCACGGGACATAGCCTCTACCAACCTCTGAATCGGGTTCCCAACCAGTCTCCCGAAGAGGATCGTCAGTGTGATCAAGATGACAAGGCTGCTGAAGAACGTCAGGATAATCGCCCGATTTCTCTTTTTGTTCAAGAAGCTTTGCGCTTCGTCCAGAGAACTGGCCAATCGAATCCCGCCGACCGCCTTTGTTCCCAGGTGAAGGGGAACAATCACCTCCAGCCATTTCTCCTCTCCCACATCATGGAGTGAGGAAAGGTCTTTGTCCTTTTTCAGCCGATTGATTTGATCTTTGGACAGGACCAATGACGTCTGATGGATTTCTCTTGAACGGGAGACGATGATTTCCAAATCCTTGGCCGAGAAAAGAAAAACATCAATTTCCATCAAAAAGGAGCGACTGAGCAGCCACTCCTCCACTTCATCCTCGATGCGAGGAAGGTCCTCCCGAATGGCTCGGTCTGGAATCGAGGCATCGATTTGTTTTGCAATGAGGATATCTCGATTTAAATAGAGGTCGATCTGATCCTTTTTTGCAAAATGATAGTCTAAATAACTGGCGAGGAGAAGGACTCCGACAACGATCAGGATGATGAGAAAGGTGATTTTGGTCTTCAGCCCGATTGGGGGGATCCTCTGACGAATAAGGGATCTGACCCAGGGAATGGAAAGGGGGATGACGGGGGTTGATTTGTCCGTTTCCATCTCTATTTTTGGGAGAGAGACATCTCAGGTCTGGCCCTTTTTCGCTCAATCACTTTGACCGCAATCACTCCGACCTCGAATAAGACATACATCGGGACACCCATTAAACTCATGTTAAAAACATCCGGGGTCGGCGTGACGACAGCCGCTATAATCGCTATGGCGAGAATAGCATACTTCCGGTTTCGAGTCAAAAACGATGCACGCACCACTCTGAGATAGCTCAATAGAGCGAGGATTAAAGGAAGTTCGAAAGTCAACCCAAATCCAAAGATGAAGATCATGCAAAAGGAGACATATTTTCCCGCAGAGATCATCGGTTTGATATGGGCGGATTGATACCCTAACAGAAACTTAACGCCATTGGGCAAGGCGACAAAGAAACAAAAAAATGCACCCAGATAGAAAAGGAAGATCGAGGCGAAAAGGAGGCCGTTTGCCCTGGTCAATCCCTTCGAACGAAAGACAGGGGAGAAGGCTTTCCAGATGTAGTAAAAGATCAAAGGAATCGAAACGAACAGGCTCGCGTAGAGGGTCAACTTGAGGAGTGAGAAAAAAGCCTCTGGAATAGCGTAGGCGACGAGGCCGGTTTCAAGAGTCTTTTGACAGAGATATGCCAGCAGCTTCTTGGAAAAGGGGAAGATGATGATTCCGCTTAGAACGATAGCGATAATGATTTGAAGAAGACCTTTTCGTAAGCTGCCTAACGACTGAAAGATCTCTTCTCTCTTCATCCCTAGCCCAAGCCCTTTGTCCTGGCGATTCACGAAACCAATGTAACATAAAAGGATGTCTTCTGAAAGACATCCGGTCCGACGAGGGGTTGAGCCTTAATTTAGAAATCAAGTCCTGCTGCATCAATTTTTCATAGATGAGGGTTGACAAAGATTTAAAACAGAGATAAAAGAAAATGATCGCGGGTGCCTGTCTTGCCTACGGCAAGCCGGGAATGTTCTGAAGATGAAATTGAAAGTCGGCATCACCTATAACCTCAAAAAGGATTTTTCTCAGCAGGAAAATCAGCCGATAGATTTTTTGGAGGAGTTCGATGCCGAGGAGACGATCGATGCCATTCGCAGGGTCCTGGAGGGCGAAGGGCACGACGTGATCAAGCTGGGCGGAGACGCCGGTTTGATCGATCGGTTAAGACGGACACCGGTCGATATCGTCTTTAACATTGCAGAAGGTCTTCACGGTCGAAACCGGGAAGCCCACATCCCAGCTCTCTTGGAATTTCTAAATATCCCCTATACCGGCTCCGATCCTCTCACCCTCTCCCTCACTCTGGATAAGGCCATGGCGAAGAGAATCGTCATGAGTCAAAATATCCCGACCCCGCGATTCAAGAAAGTGGAAAAGGTCGAGGACCTCCATGGCTTAGATCTCCGTTACCCCCTCTTCGTCAAGCTGTGCCACGAAGGGTCGAGCAAGGGGGTTCGACTGGATTCGAAAATCTCGGATGCTCAATCCCTGAGGGAGAAGACCACAGGGCTTTTAGAGACGTATGATTCCCCCGTTCTCGTGGAGGAATTCATTAAAGGCCCCGAGTTCACGGTGGGTATCCTGGGCAACGAGGATCCTTTTGTCCTCGGCGTCATGCAGATTGAGATCAAGGGAAGAGCCCCGGAAGAATCCGTTTACTCTTTGGAGATAAAGAGGGAGTGGGAAGAGAAGGTTCGATACCATTGCCCTCCTTCGATTGGCCAGGATCTTCTCAGAAAGATTGAGGAGGTGGCCCTCCGCTCCTATCGCGCCTTGGAGTGCCGGGATGTTTCACGGGTGGATATCCGTGTAGGGGAGGACCGGACCCCATACTTTTTGGAGATCAATCCCCTTCCGGGCCTTTCTCCCGTTTACGGAGACCTGGTGATGATCGCAAGGAGCATGGGATGGGATTATGATCGGCTGGTCAAAACCATTTTCCATTATGCCCTGAAACGGTATGGGTGGACGGAGTAGCCGCTTTAAGGATGAGTCCGTCAGAGCAGAGCCTTCACGAGATTATCTTGAGAAATTTTAAGGAGGCCGTCGTCTTTGCCGACGGGCAAGGTCGGGTCCAGATCTTCAATCTCATCGCCGAAAAATATTTTCAGATCAGCGGGAAGAAAGCGCTGGGAAAGAAATTGGAGAGGGCCATTCCTTATAAGAATATCAAGAAGCACTTCGACCTCGTTTACGAAAAGAGAGAAAGCAATCACGATGTGGAACTGGCCATCAACGTCCCTCCTGCCCCTTCCCCGGCCCGGGAGACCCGGATCCTTCACTGCAGCTTTTATCCCATTTTTGACAGGAAGGGGTCGATGTTCTTGGGCTGTTTGGCGACTTTTGCCGATGTGACGGAGAAAGGTCTGCTGCTGAGGGAGATCAGCAAGAGCCGGGATCTTTCCACCATCGGAATGCTGGCAAGATGGATGGCCCATGAGATTCGAAATCCCTTGAGCTCTTTGAACATCAACATTGAGCTGCTGAGAGAAGAGTTGGGCGGAGAAGCCCAGCTCTCTCAGAAAGAAGAGATTCATTCCCTGATCAATTTTATCAGCTACGAAACCCTCCGGCTGGAGAATAATCTCAAAGAATTTTTGGATTTCAATCGTCTTCCTCCCCCGAAATTCGAGTGGACTCAATTGAACGACGTGTTGGATTCCGTGGTGCGACTTTTAAGACCCGATGCCCAAATCAAGAACGCGAGGGTCGAAACCCATTTTCAAAAAAAAATACCCCTGCTCAGAATCGACGTCAGCCAATTCAATCTGGCCGTATCGAACCTCCTCGTCAACAGTATTCAGGCGGTCTCGGAAAAAGGGGAAATTCATCTTTTCACGCGGGGATCCAGGAAAAATGTCTTCATCGTCATCCGGGATAATGGACCGGGGATCTCTAAAGAACATCTCCCCAGGATTTTCGATTTCATGTTCAGCACCAAGCCGATGGGGTCAGGCTTGGGGCTCTCGATTGCCAAGAAGATTATCTCAGACCATCACGGAGAGATCTCTGTGAAAAGCGAGGTCAACAAAGGGGCCACCTTTAGAATAAGGATCCCGCTTAGCCAGAAAACATAAGTTCGGCGTTCGGAGTTAGGAGTTCGGAGTAAGAGCAGGCCACCGAGATTTAGAAACAAAAACACTCCGAACCCCCTGCGTGCGGTAGACAGGCGAACTAATGGAAAGGCATTAAATAAATTGTCTTTGCGAGGAATGAAATGACGAAGCAATCTCGTAGCTGTGGGAAGAGATTGCCACGCTCTCCCGCTAAGGCCGAATCGCTCGCAATGACGAGGTAAAGGGATTCAATGCGTTTGTATTAATTCACATGAGGCTATGGATAAGAAATTGATCTTGATTGCGGAGGATGACCCCATGGTGGGAGAGAGCCTTCGCCTTTTGTTGAAAAAGAAGGGGCATGAAATCCTCCTTGCCGCAAACGGGAAAGAGGCACTCCAGCTTTTTCGGCACAAGAACGTGGATCTGGTGATCACCGATGTGGTCATGCCGAAGATGAACGGGATCGAGTTTTTGGAGGCTGTGAAGGGAGTCCGGCCGGAGACGGAGGTGATCGTCATTTCTGCTCAAGGGACGATCGAGAAGGCGGTTCAGGCGATGAAATTGGGTGCCTTCGATTTTATCGAAAAACCGATTAACCCGAGGGTGATCTCGCTGTTAGTGGAAAGGGCGTTGGAGAAACAGACGCTGATCCTCCAAAATCGGGATTTGCGCTCCCGGCTGGAAGACAAGTTCCATTTCAAGAATATCATCGGAAGAAGCGAGAAGATGGTGAAAATCTTTGAACTCATCCGCCATATTGCGCCCTACGATAGTTCTGTCCTCATCATCGGCGAGAGCGGAACGGGAAAGGAGTTGATTGCCAACGCCATTCATTACAATAGCCCGAGGGCATCCATGCCTTTTATCAAGGTGAGTTGCGCCTCTTTAAGTGAAGGGATTATCGAGAGCGAGCTTTTCGGCCATGAGAAGGGGGCTTTTACCGGAGCGATCACGTCTCGAAAAGGTCGATTCGAATTGGCCCATCAGGGAACCCTTTTCTTGGACGAAGTGGAAGATATTCCTCCGGCCACGCAGATCAAACTCTTACGGGTCCTCCAGGAAGGCGAATTTGAAAGGGTCGGCGGAAATAGGACGATCAAAGTGGATATCCGAATCATTGCCGCAAGCAATCAAGATCTTCAGGAGGCCGTCAAGGCGGCGGTGTTTCGAGAGGACCTCTACTATCGCCTGAACGTGGTCAATATCAAGCTTCCCGCGTTGAAGGACCGGAAAGACGATATTCCTTTTCTTGTCAATTTTTTTATAGGAAAATACAATGAAAGATATCATATGAAAGTGGGGGGAGTTTCTCAAAGGGCCATGAACCTTCTGGTGGATTATGAATGGACGGGAAATGTCCGGGAGCTGGAGAACACCATTGAATCCTTGATGGTGATCAGCAGTCCGAAGGTCGTTGATATCGAGCACCTTCCACAGGAAGTGCGGGATCGGAAGGGGAGACCCGAGGTGATCCCCATCGAAATAGGGACATCTCTTGAAGACGTGGAAAGAGAGATGCTGATTCAGACGCTCCGGGCGACGAAAGGAAATAAGCGGAAGGCGGCTAAACTGCTTGGGATCAACGTTCGGACGATCCACAGGAAAGTGGAGGAGATCGGAGGATTAAGCTCAATTTTGTGAAGGTACCCCGAGAGGCCGGGCTATGGTCGTGATGTCGGAGAGGGTGAGACGGGCCCGCCAAGGCAGAAAAATTTTTTGCAAGATGAGCGTTGAATGAGCCGATAAATCAGAAAGGAGGGCGAAAAGTCGTATTTGTTATATAGAGCGTTGAAGAATGATGGCATTTTGTCGCATATCTTCGAAATGGAGATGTCATTTTTTCCCTTTTCATTTTTTTCGTTTTGGATTACTATAAGCAAAACGAAAGCGGCAGAAATTTAAGCTATTAATATTATTAATTATTTGAAAAAGCAGGCCGGGATGAGTCAAGAAAAATTTGGCATGAAGTTTGATATACTATTCTTTTGTGAAGAAAGAGCTGAAATGCGCCTTTATTCTTGACCGGGATGAGTTTGTGCGGCTCAGCCTGAATAAGATTTTGAATAAGTATGGTTTCCACGTAGAGGAGATCGAGGGTTTTTCTCAATTGGAGAAGAGAAAAAAGGATGTCGAAGGAGGGATGATCTTAGCTGACGTGGAGATCGATGTGTTGGAAAAGGGATTTCCCCTCCTGAAGAAGTGGAGCGACCGTTTTATCCTGATGACTCCTTTGGTCAGCGACGAGCTCACTATTCGATTGAAAAAAATGGGAATTCGTCGTATTATCAAAAAACCTGTTGACCCGAGGTTTTTGAGAAAGGTGATCCGTGAGATTTCTTTTCCCGATGAGGTGAAAACGCCTTCATTTGGGAAAAAAGGGAAGGGTTCCCATTCCATTCAGAAAGGAGGTGAAGTTACATGAAGAAGTGGATTTTTCTTTTCCTCGCAATGGTTCTGGTAATTAATATTGCCGCAATGGGGATTGGTTGCAAAGCCAAA
>DBZJ01000090.1:0-31086 GCA_002311635.1 Syntrophaceae bacterium UBA1163 | reverse complement strand
GCCAAGGAGGCACCGAAGGCACCAGAAAAAGCAATGGAGAAGCCTGCTGAGGCACCAGCTCCACCAGCGCCCGCAACAACAGCGCCGGCGCCGACTCCGGCTCCTGAAGCCCCCAAGAAGTAAGGTCTGTTTTATGGTTAATGCGTTGGCGCCCCCCTCTTTGAAAGAAAGGGGGCGCCAACAAAAGTAACGTCATCCGAAAAAGGAGACCGTTATTCGAGTGCAGCGCAAAAAAAAGAAAAGGTGCATATCTGCTAATTGGAAAGAAGCTTTTCTTTCTCTTTGCCTTGACGGAGGAGGTATCTCATGATATCTCCTTTTTTGTTTTCTAAAAATCCAGGTCGGGCAGGGGACCGCCGTCCTCTCAGCAGATATGCGGGAAGGAGAGAAGATGGAGCCTGCTTCAGACTCTAATTTGTCCGTCCCCCCAAGGGGGATGAGAAGGGCCTCGCAGCTTTATTTGTTTCCCCCTCAGATGGAAGGGGAGAGGGTCGAAGAATCGAGAGAGTCCATTCCTGAAGTTTGGAAGGGCGTTTCAGAAAGGGAATGGAACGATTGGAGATGGCAGCTTAGACATCGCATTACCACGCTTGAGCAGCTCAAAGAGGTGATCGATTTGACTCCCGAGGAGGTCGAGGGGATCAAACATTCGAAAGGAAGATTGGCCTTAGCCGTCACACCTTATTTTGCGAGCCTGATGGACCCGATCAATCCCAATTGCCCCATCCGTAGACAGGCGGTTCCTCGAATCGAGGAAATTCATTTCTCAAAAAGTGAAATGGTGGATCCCCTGGGAGAGGACAACCATTCTCCCGTGCCGGGCCTTGTCCACCGTTATCCGGATCGGGTGCTTCTGCTCGTCACGGACCAATGCGCCGTCTACTGCCGGTACTGCACGAGGAGACGATTGGTGGGGAGCAACGAGAAGTCGATCACCCAGGGAAATTTTGAGGAGGTGGTCAAATATTTAAAGGGCCATCGAAAGGTTCGAGATGTCCTCCTATCGGGAGGGGATCCGCTCCTCCTGGAAAATGAGAGACTGGAGGAGATGTTGAGCCGATTGAGGGCCGTTCCCCACATCGAAGTCCTCCGGATTGGGACGAGAGTCCCGGTGACCCTTCCCCAACGAATCACCGGTGGGTTGGTGAGGATGTTAAAGAAGTATCATCCCCTCTTGATCTCTATCCATTTCACCCACCCGAAGGAGGTGACCGATCAGGTGAGGAGAGCTTGCGGCGAGCTGGCAGACGGAGGGATCCCTCTGGGGAGCCAGACGGTCCTTCTGAAGGGGATCAACGATAAACCCTACGTCATGAAAAAGCTCCTTCACGAACTCCTCAAGGTCCGGGTCCGCCCGTATTATATCTATCAGTGCGACCTGGCCATGGGGACGGAACACTTCCGGACCTCTGTGGCGACGGGGATTCAGATCATGGAAAAATTGCGCGGCCACACCACGGGCTATGCGGTTCCCACCTATGTCGTCGATGCACCCGGAGGTGGAGGGAAAATTCCGTTGCAGCCGGATTACGTGGTCTCGAAGGGCAGGGGAAAGATTGTCTTGAGAAATTATGAGGGAAAGGTTTTCGAATATCCAGAGCCGAATATCATTGAATTCAAGAAGACCAGACCCATAGGGGAGGAAAAGACGGCGTCGAAAAAGGCCACGGCGTAAGCGTGGCAACTGTGATCCAGACATCAGACTGTAGACATCAGACATCGAGCACCTGCCTGCCGAAGGCAGGGATGAATTAGCACTCTTGATAGAGAGGGCTAATTTCCTGTGACCAAAAACTCTGAGGACTAAAGTCGGAAGTCCAGTGTTTGCATGATACGGGGTAAAGGGGAGGAGAGGATCCGTGCTGAAAGTAGTGATCCTGTACAATCTTTTTGAACGGCTCCAGAAAGGGGAAGAAAAAGATATCCTTGCAGAGGGTGCGATCATCGAGGAGATCTCAGCCGTGGAGAATGCGGTCCGATCACTCGGTCATCAAAGCATTACGTTAGCCGTCCAGGATGAAATTTTTCCGGTCATCCACTGGCTGAGGGAATACCAGCCCGATGTCGTCTTCAACTTATGCGAGAGTGTTTATGGAAATAGCTGCTGGGAGATGAATATCCCGGCCCTCTTGGATCTTTTTCGAATTCCCTATACCGGATCCTCCCCTCTTACGCTCGGGTTATGTCAAGACAAAGGAAAGGTGAAAGACATCCTCCAGTCTCAAGAAATCCTGACCCCTCGATATCGAATCTTCGAGCGCGCCGCGGGTCCGTTAAAGGGGAACCTCTTCCCGATCATCGTCAAACCCCTTCATGAAGATGGAAGCCTGGGCATCTCGAGAGAAAGTGTCGTCTTCGACGATGCGACCTTGGGCAAGCAGATTCAGTATGTCATCGAACAGTATCAACAACCTGCCTTGGTGGAGGAATTCGTCGATGGCAGGGAGTTGAATGTGGGTTTGATGGAGACCGATGGAAAGGTGGAGATCCTCCCTATCTCGGAGATCGACTACTCCGAGTTTCCGGAGGGAGTCCCTAAGATATGTGGATACGAAGCCAAATGGGTCACGGAGAGCTCCGAATATCAAAAATCAAAACCGGTCTGCCCTGCGCCCCTGGAATGGATAACGAAAAAGAGAGTAGAACATATTGCAGCGAGGGTTTTTAAGCTGTTCGAGTGCCGGGATTATGCGAGGGTGGATATCCGCGTCGACCGGGACGGGAAAATCTATGTGTTGGAAGTAAATCCCAACCCGGATATCTCTCCTCAATCCGGAATGGCCAGAGCTCTCAAAGTCCAAGGGACGACTTATACGGAATTCGTCGGAAACTTGATCGAGAGAGCGCTTCTGAGAAAAAATGCAGAGCCAAAAGGATAGGGCAAGGGATATACTTTTCCATTCACGGTTCATCGTACATCGTTCATAGTTTATCGTTCATGGTTCTTGGTTCATCGTTCTTCGTTCAATAGCTCATCGTACATCGTTCATGGTTGCCCTTCCCAGGATCATATTGAAGCGAGGCAGAGAGAAGCCGGTATTGCGGGGGCATCCCTGGGTCTTCTCCGGAGCAGTCGCCAAGGTAGAGGGAGAAGTCTCTTCCGGAGAGCTGGGAAAGGTCTACTCTAAGGAAGGCCAATTCTTAGGAATTGGGCATATCAACCCTCGCTCCCAAATCATCGTTCGCCTCCTGACGCAAAAAGAGGAAGAAGTTGGAGAAAATTTTTTCAGCAGGCGGATTTCAAGAGCGGTTGGTTTAAGAGCGAATTGGTTTAAAGGTAAGACCAATGCCTATCGTGTCATCAACGGAGAGGGGGATTATCTTCCGGGGTTGATTGTGGATCGTTACGGAGAAACCTTGGTCCTCCAGTGTTTGACAGCAGGGATGGATGGGTTGAAAGAAATGTTAATTAATTTGTTGGCAAAAGAATTTCGTCCCCAAAGCATTTATGAGAGAAGTGATGTGGCGACGAGGAAAGAGGAAGGATTGGCAGAAAACAGCGGGCTTCTCTACGGGAAGGACGTTCCAGAATTTATTGAGATTGAAGAACATGGTTGCCGTTTTAGAGTGAATGTGAAGAAGGGGCAAAAAACCGGTTTTTACTTGGATCAGAGAGAAAATCGCTTCTCTTTAAAAAGTCTCTCAGAGGGAAGGAAGTTTTTAGACTGTTTCTCCTATACCGGAGGTTTTTCTATCCATGCGGGAGCTGGAGGAGCAAAAGAAATTACACTCATCGATTCTTCTGAGGAGGCTTTGTCGATCGCAGAGGACCATTTCAGTTTAAACCATTTGGAGAAAATCCCCCATCGGAGCATTCGAGGAGATGTCTTTGAGGTTATGAGGGGTCTTGAACCAGGGTACGATATCGTGATTCTCGATCCTCCTCCGTTCGCTAAAAAGAAAGGGCATCTTTCGAGCGCATCGAGGGGATATAAAGACCTCAACCTTTGGGCCTTTCGTTTGTTGAATAAGGAAGGTCTCCTCTTCACGTTTTCTTGCTCTCATCATATGAGCTGGGATTTATTTCAGAAGATTGTTTTTTCTGCCGCACTGGATTCCGGGAGAAGCGTTCAACTCTTAAGTCGAATAGGGCATCCCTGGGATCATCCAATCAACTTATCCCATCCCGAAGGCGAATACCTGAAGGGTCTGATTTGCCGAGTTTCATAAACCCGAGTTATGTTAAAGAAGAATATAAGGAGATTCTATGAAACGGAAGAGCAAGGTCATTGCCTTGGTGTCGGGTTTCCTATTGGTCATAGGTTTTCTTGTCTGGTATTATTATCCGGTCCTCGTGTTTAGGCTACATCGTGACAAGAGCTTCGGTAACCTCAAAAGCTACCACGGTGTGACTCCGGAACCGATAGTCACCTTGAAATCACCTCCGCAAGAATGGATGAATCTCGACATCGGGAACTTAACCATTAGGCTACCCATGTTGAGATATGACAAGGTGAGTGGCTACGAGACAAACATATTTTTTGCTTCCGACACTGGACCTACTTTTGCAATCGGTGATATAACGCCCTCACAGATTATGATAGAATTGGAAAAAATAGGCAAAATCAAGCCTCATTCTTTTTCTTACGAGGAGAGACTCGCAATATTTAATTCGTCTCCCGCGGATATATCTATCTTCCATTCGCGAAACAAGAACATGACGGCATTAATCAATCTAACGTTAAAGGCTATATACTTCCACCCAGGCGGCATAGGTAAGATACTTGCTGTCAACACTCGGACCTTAAAGGCGCTCTGTGTGCTTTCGGAACGGAAATTTGAAAAGGGCTATGTAGCTACAGCCGAAGTGTATAACCCAAATGAAGCAGTTCATTTCCTTTTGATCCTTAAGGGCTACAAGGATCAAAGAACCTTGGAAGCTGACCTTCTTACCATACTGGGTGGAATAAGAATGCCTGATCATAAGCTTGACGGGAGCGAGGTCAGCAAGGATATTACTTCTATTGTGAACAATTGGGTACGGAAGGAACACGTTCATAAGAAAGAGGAAACCGGAAAGAAGCCGGGCCGCAACAAATGACAATGTCTATAAAAAAGTGGCCAGTCAGGATGGAGAACGATAAGGAAAGATAAGTGGAAAGGGTCAATGGAGTCATTATGACCCCGTGGTCATTACTGGTTGCGATATATGCCGCTGTCCTTTTGTTTTTTACGGGGCTTTGGGCTATTCTCTTATGTATGACAGGATTCAAGAATACAAGAACGGATAGATGTGAGGTGACAGATGACTGAATCAAATGAAGTCGACCGTGAGGGTTTCAGGAAAAAGGTCTCGGTTATCGGCAGAAGATCATTCCTGACGTGGGGGGCAGTGGTTATCGGTGGTCTGGTCCTGTTGGCTTTGGGCTTATGGCCAAAGAAAAGCAAGAGGCCCAAGGTTTTTCCCCCGGCAGTCAGAAAGTCTAAGAGTAATCGGAAAAAGCTTGTTTTTGTCGCTATCGATGGGCTTCACCCCAATTATCTTGAGCTCGATGCCAAAGGGCTTCTGCCGGGAACCGAAGGAAATTGGCTTATGCCCAATATGCGGGCCTTTTTAAAAAAGTCAATGTGGTATAAAAAGGCCAAAGCTTTTTTGCCGGCGGCTACGGATATGAATCACCTTAATGCCCTCGCCGGAACATCTTCGGGACAGACGGGGATCATCGGTGTCTGGGCTCAACCGACCGGCTGGGATGCAAACGGAAAGGCCATCATACAACATAGCAGCATGTCTTTTGCCAAGGATGATAGAGGCAGGCCGGTCGATACCCTTTTCCATGCCTGGAAACGGAAATGGCCCGATTCAAAGACCCTTCTCATGACCGGCAAGGAGTGGGTGGGGGAGATGTTTCTTGGCGATAAGGCCAGGCAAGTGGTTAGCATGATGGTGACCGGGACGAATTATCCCGAGTACCTTGAGGCTCCAAAGAGGGAAAGCTTTGCCCGCCCCGAAACAGACTCGGATAAAGCCTGTACGCCGGTTTCGGGTCGCCTGGGTTTCTTCGACGGTCCTTTAGGGCTGAGCGATATCATGACCAGACGCTACACGGGCCAGGGAGGTTCCCTGACCGAATTCATGGAAAAGAGAAGTGGCCATTT
This sequence comes from Syntrophaceae bacterium UBA1163, assembly GCA_002311635.1. Taxonomy (GTDB): domain Bacteria; phylum Desulfobacterota; class BSN033; order BSN033; family UBA1163; genus UBA1163. The sequence continues at coordinate 24,987 of DBZJ01000090.1, read as the reverse complement.
TCCCCATGATCGATGGATCGTTGATTCAGCCCTAGAGATATTCAAACGGGAAGATCCGGATATGGCCTATATCCTTCTCGCCCAGTGCGATGACGGAGGACACTGCATCGGAAGCGCTTGGGACCCTTCCGAATTCAAAAACATAACCCCGGCCCATGAAGCGCCCCAAGGATGCCAGGACAAGTCGGAGTACCAATTGGTCAGCACCCGGAATAAACTCCTTTTCAAAGAAGCGGCTCTGAATGTCATCCGCGATGTAGACATCCAATTCGGTCGTCTTACGCAAGGCTTGGAAGAGCAAGGGCTGACGGACCGGTCCAGCATTATTCTACTGAGCGATCATTCTTCGTTGAATCATATTTACTCTCAGGATTTCTCCTCTACCGACGTCATGGGTCTCCTTGAAAAGGGAGGATTGGTGGAGAAAAAAAATATTTATGCGTTCAGTGTAAGTAGTTACGGCGTCTTGTATTGGCGCGATCGTAAAGAGACGATTCCCAAAGCCAGGGCCTTGCTTGAGGCCCATAGGGCGTTCAACCCCCAGAGCGGTCAAACGGAATGTCCTTGGTTGGTATTGGATCGCGATGATATGAAAAACGGCGTCGAAGGAGTCTGTCTGCCGGGAGAGCTCTACCATCATTATTATATCGATGTAGACCGTGAGAAATCCATGATATGGCCGGACCTGATCATCTTAGGGAAAAACGGTTGGCAAATACCGGTCTACAACGGGCAAGTTCCTAATGTGGGCACCAAGGTCCCTACCTGGGCACCCCCCTGGCGCATTTACAATGGCGGTCACGGTTCGATCGATACCCTTCCCATTGTCGCCGCGATCTCCGTGCCGGGAGGAAGGACCGGGATAAAAGAAAGCGCCATACGTATCTCCGAACTCGGGGTTACGGCAGCCTCTCTATTCGGTTTGAAGATCAATAGTACCACTATCGGTGCGGACCTGAGTAAAGATCTGCTCTGAGACAGACCCTTTTCAGCTCACCGGAGAAGATAGCAATATTTGTAATCAAAATTTGGAACCCATGGCTGATTCGCCTGGGAGTGGGAATTTCAAATTTTCAACATGAAGAAACAAACCTTTTTCTGCGGGCGGGGTCTCTTATCAATAGCGTGGGTGCACTTCTGGCTTTTGCCTCCTTTTGCTCTTAAGCTACCCGGCTGACAGTCGTTGCACGATTTGTTTGGTGAGGATATTTTACGTTTTTTGATACCGAAAGGCAGATGACAAGAACAAGGAGGGGTCAGGTCGCAACAAAAAACAGGGTTTCATAAAAAAATAATAAGATATGAGACAAATATCAATTATCTTTCTTTTGGTGGAGGAACCAACCTAACCAGTTCAAGTCGCTCGTCAGAGTTCTGTAAGTCCTTGACCAATCTACCATATTTAGTTATTATTAAAATCCTATGAAGGTGTCGGTGAATCGCAATACATCACTATTCACCTATCACCGGCACCCGTGACACACCTATGAATGAGTGAAGCTCCCCGGCCATCCCCTCAGGACGGGACAGGCACGCCGGGGCTTCCCGGAAAGGAAATATTGGTTTAATTGTGCCCCTTAACCCCGCCTACAAGGCGGGGGTTGCGGGGCACTTGCCGGCCACGTATCATGGTTGATTTTTTAGGAAATCTGAAAAGGACGGATTATTGCGGAAGCCTCAACAAAAAGGATGTAAACCGCGACGTCACCCTGTTGGGATGGGTTCAGCGGAGAAGGGATCTCGGAGGTCTCATTTTTATTGAATTGAGAGACCGGCAAGGGATTGTTCAAGTGGTCTTCAATCCGGAGCTAAGTTCAGGGGCACACGAGAAAGCCCAATCCCTGAGAAGTGAATATGTCATAGCGGTTATAGGAAGGGTAGCGGAGAGGCCGAAAGGAACGGCCAATCCGAAATTAGGAACAGGAGAGATTGAGGTTCTTGCGAAAGAGCTGAAGATTCTCAACGTTGCCAAGACCCCTCCATTTCCCATTGAAGACGAGGCAGAGGTTGCAGAGGAGACTCGCCTGAAGTACCGATATTTAGACCTGAGGCGACCAGTGCTCCAGCGGAATCTGATCCTGCGCCATCAGGTGGCCAAAGAGGTTCGAAATTACTTCGACCGATTGGGGTTTTTAGAGGTCGAGACGCCAATGCTTTTCAAAAGCACCCCTGAGGGAGCAAGAGATTTCTTGGTCCCCAGCCGACTGAGTCCGGGTCATTTTTATGCTCTGCCTCAGTCTCCCCAGCTATTGAAACAGATCCTGATGGTCTCCGGGTTTGACCGCTACTTTCAGATCGTGAGGTGTTTTCGGGATGAAGACCTCCGTTCCGACCGTCAGCCCGAGTTCACACAAATCGATGCGGAGATGTCGTTTGTCACGGTTCAGGATATAAAGACAACGATGGAAGGATTGATGGCCCATGTCTTTAAAGAGGTTTTAGGAATCGCCTTGGAACTTCCATTTCCAACCCTGACCTACGATGAGGCGATGAATCGATATGGAGCGGACAAGCCGGATACTCGATTTGGAATGGAACTGAGGGATGTAACCGAAGCTTTGAAGGGGTCCTCCTTTCAGGTATTCAGGGATACGTTAGAAGGGAAGGGGATTATCAAGGCGATCAATGTGAAAGGAGGAAGCTCTTTTTCACGAAAGGAAATTGACGATCTCACACACTTCGTTCAAAACTTCGGGGCCAAAGGATTGATCTCCGCAAAAGTGGGTGCGAACGGATGGCAATCGTCGATTCAGAAATTTATAACCGAGGAAGAGAGGAAAACCGTTGATAGCGTTTTGAAAGCCGCAGAAAGCGACCTCCTTCTCTTCGTGGCAGGGCCGTCCAAGGTAGTCAATCAATCTTTAGCCAACCTTCGCCTTCATCTTGGCGAGAAGTTGGGCCTTATTCCAAAAGATGAATATCGGTTTGTCTGGATCCTCGATTTTCCGCTTTTGGAGTACGATGAAGCCGAGGGACGTTACGTGGCTGTCCATCACCCGTTTACTGCCCCCAAGGATGAGGATATCCCCACGTTGAAGGATCATCCTGAATTGGTCAAGGCCAAGGCTTATGATCTGGTATTGAATGGGTCGGAAATCGGCGGAGGAAGCATTCGAAACCATCTGAGGGAGGTGCAATCTCTCCTCTTTAAAAAGTTGGGCATGAATGAGGGAGAAGCGAGAGAGAGGTTCGGATTTCTTTTGGAGGCTCTTGAATACGGAACCCCTCCTCATGGTGGTATTGCCTTTGGGCTTGACCGCCTCGTCATGATCCTGAGCCATGCAGAGTCGATAAGGGATGTCATTGCCTTTCCGAAGACCCAGAAAGGCACTTGTTTAATGAGCGATGCCCCTTCGAGAGTGGATTCCAAGCAGTTGGATGAGCTTTTTATTAAAGTAAAAGAGATCAAGGCTTGAAAAGAAAAAGTCGTGTCCCCTCACCCCCCTCTCCCCAGCGGGGAGAGGGGAAGGGAAAGGGGGAGCGAGGAGAAGCGATGGCCATCAGCGGAAAGAAAAGAACGTTCCAAGGCAAGCGCACCATAGAGCAATTCCCGCTCCTGGATATCCAGGAGCCGAACCTCTATCGCAATGTTTTTCCGTACGAAGAGGTTTGCCGGGTGGAGTTCGATAACAAATTCGTCTTTACTGATCCCCCTGAAGAGATCTTCATTACCGATACCACGTTCCGGGACGGGCAACAGGCCAGGCCTCCTTATTCGGTGGAGCAAATTGTAGACCTCTATGAGATGCTCCATAAGTTAGGGGGCACCAACGGGGTGATCCGGCAGTGCGAATTCTTTTTATACTCTGAAAAAGACAAAGAGGCTGTCAGAAAATGCCAGGAGAAGAATTACCGTTGCCCTGAGATTACGGGTTGGATCCGTGCGGTGAAGGAAGATTTTAAACTGGTGAAAGAGATGGGATTGAAAGAGACCGGCATTCTCACTTCGGTCTCGGATTACCACATCTTCCTGAAGCTGAAGAAAAACAGAAGGGTGGTGCTGCGGGAGTACCTTTCCATCGTCTCCGCTGCACTGGATCTCGGAATCGTCCCCCGATGCCATTTTGAGGATGCGACACGGGCGGATATCTATGGGTTCTGCGTTCCATTTGCCCAGGACCTCATGCGTCTTTCAGAAGAGTCGAAGCTCCCGGTCAAAATTCGGATCTGCGATACCCTGGGCTATGGCGTGCCTTATCCAAACGCCGCGCTTCCCCGTTCTGTACCCAAGATCATCCGGGCGATGATTGACGATGCGGGCGTTCCCTCTGAATTTCTGGAGTGGCACGGACACAACGATTTTCATAAAGGGTTCATCAACGCCACCACCGCGTGGCTTTATGGATGTGCCGCGGCCAATGGCACGGTTCTCGGTTTTGGAGAGCGGACCGGGAACCCGCCCATCGAAGGACTGATCATCGAATACATCAGCCTGATGGGACATAACAATGGCATCGATACCACCCAGATCACAGAAATCCGTAACTACTTGGAGCGCGCGCTGGGTGTCCATATTCCTTCAAATATGCCCCTTGTAGGAGCTAACTTTAATTCAACGAGCGCCGGCATTCATGCGGATGGGATTCTGAAAAACGAGGAGATTTACAATATTTTTAATACGGCTAAGATTCTCAATCGGCCCATTTCCATTTCGGTCACCGATAAGTCCGGGCTGGCAGGGATTGCCCAGTGGATCAACTCCCATTTTGCCCTCACCGGCAAGGATCGGGTGGAAAAGACACATCCGGGGGTGGCCAAAATCAATCGATGGGTCACCAAACAGTATGAGGAAGGAAGGACCACTTCCATCTCAGATCAGGAAATGGAGAAGGCGACCCGGAAATATCTTCCTGAGGCATTTGTTTCTGAGTTCGACATCCTCAAGGCAAGGGCCCATGAGCTGGCCGCCCATATTATTGAACGGGTAATTGAGGAGCCGGCGATGAAAGCGATGGCGGCTCAGCAGATGGAGCCGGTGCTGAAATCTCTGGTGGATGAGTATCCCTATATTCAGTTTGCCTACGTGGTCGACATGAATGGGACGAAGATCACGCGAAATATCTGCCAGGCCGTGGATCAGGCCAAATATGAGAATGCGGGAATGGGAGAGAATTACTCGAACCGTTCGTGGTTTATCGAACCGTTGAAAGACGGGAAAATTCATGTCACCGACCTCTATTCTTCAAAGATCACGGGAGCCCTCTGCATCACCGTCTCCGGGCCGATCCGGAATGAGGTGGGAGAGATCAGGGGCATTCTGGGACTGGATATCCGGTTTGAGGATTTGACCAAGAGCGAGGAAGAGTAATCTTATAGGAAGAATCCAAAAAGAAAATGGTCTTGACCGAAACGCTCGCAAAGGCGCTTAGGCTTTTTCCCCGAAAAAGAGCCGTTGTGTGCGGGGAAAGGCACTGGACCTATCAGGAATTCTGCCGCCGAACCAATCGTCTCTCTCATGGTCTAAAGGGTTTTGGGATCGGGAAGGACGATAAGGTTGCCATTCTCCATCCTAATTGTCACGCCTTTTTAGAAGCCTACTACGCCATTCCACAGATCGGAGCGATCTCTGTGCCGATCAACTATCGGCTCTCACCCAAAGAGACCGCCTTTATCCTCCAGGATTCTGAATCGAAGGTGTTGATTGCCGATTCAACCTTTAAGAATCGAATAGACGAGATGCGAGAAGAGATTCGAGGGATTGAGAGAATCCTGTGGACGGGAGGGCTCCGGGAATCTGATGGCTCCATTGATTTGAATTATGAGAAGGAATTGGAACAAGCCGATGACAGTCCTCTCCCGAACCCCCCAGTTAGCGACGAGGACGTTGCGCAGATTTACTATACGAGTGGCACGACAGGACAGCCCAAAGGGGTAATGCTCTCTCACAAGAATGTAGCTACGCATGCTCTTGGCACCATTGCAGAGATTCAACTTACAGATGGTGACGTGTGGCTTCACGTGGCCCCCCTTTTTCATCTTGCAGATGCCTGGGCCACCTGGGCGGTGACTTGGGTGGGCGGGACGCACGTTTTGGTCAGAGAGTTCGATGCGAAGGTGGTTCTTGAAACCATTGAGAGAGAAAAAGCCACGCTCACCAACCTCATCCCTACGATGCTTAACTTGATGGTCAATCATCCTGAGGTAGGAAGGTTCGATTACAGCAGTTTAAGGATTCTTTTGAGCGGGGGAGCACCCATTGCTCCGGAAGTGGTTCGAAAGATCGTGGAGATCTTCAAATGTGACTATATCCAAACCTACGGCATGACCGAAACCAGTCCCTATTTGACACTCTCCATTTTGAAAGAGCATCTAAAAAAATTACCCAGTGCGGATCAACTCCGTTTTAAGTCCAAAACGGGAAGGGAATTCATTGGCGTAGAGCTGAAAGTGGTCGATGAACAGGGAAAGGAAATCAAAAAGGATGAAAAAGAGGTCGGAGAGATCATCGTCAAAGGAGATATTGTGACGAAAGGGTACTGGAAATTACCTGAAGAAACGAAGAAATCAATCAGAGATGGCTGGCTCTATACCGGTGATATGGCGGTGATGGACGAAGAGGGCTATGTCACGATCGTCGATCGGAAGAAGGACATGATCCTGACCGGAGGAGAAAATGTCTATTCGACTGAAGTTGAAAATGTCCTTTACATGCATCCGGCCATTTTGGAGTGTGCGGTCATCGGAATCCCCGATCAAAAATGGGGTGAGGCTGTAAAAGGGTTTGTGGTGTTGAAGCCGGGGCAGGAGGCGACCGAGCGAGAGATCATTCAGTTTTGTAAGGAAAGGTTGGCCCATTATAAAGCACCTAAATCAATTGATTTCATCGGAGCCCTTCCCAGAACCGGCTCTGGAAAGATCCACAAGAAGGGTCTAAGAGATAAGTATTGGGAGGGTTACGACAAAAAAGTCCACTAAACTTTTCGAAGGTTTTTTCCATCACACCTCTGCATTCTTTGAGTTTCGAGACATCCTTTCAGGTCCGGCAATGCCTCACTGAAGCATGAGTCGAATCCTCCGAACGAGCCGCGCCACGCGGGGTCGGATCCGAGTCAGTTTCCACGGCAAAGTGAGGCGTTACGAACCCGGAGATATTTCTCTTGACAAAAGAAATACATAAATGTTACCGTTGACGCACTATTCTGGGATGACAGTGTAACTCTCTGATTTTATGAATAATTTATAATTTTCTTGAAAAAGCAAGGCTTTTGTGTTACCGTTAACGCAATAACCATGGATAAGAAGATTACCATTAAAGATATTGCCCGGATGGCCAAAGTCTCCCACACCACTGTCTCAAGGGCACTTAATGATAAGTCTCGGATCAAGGATGGGACCAAAGAAAAAATTCTCTCCATCGCAAGAGAGTTAAACTATCGGCCAAATTTCATCGCCAGAAGCCTGGTGATGAGGCGGACCAAGACGCTGGGTCTCGTCATCACGACCATTGCCAATCCATTCTATACGGAACTTTCTCAGGGAATCGAAACGACGGCTATTCGTCTGGGATACAATATCATCCTTTGCAGCACCAATTATGACCTTTCGATCGAAAAACAGTATACGGATATGCTGCGAAGCAAAGGCGTGGATGGCATCATTTTCACTTCTGCACATATGGGTGACCCTAATATCATCGGGTTGGCTGAAGAGGGGTTCCCTATGGTACTGGTCAATCGTAGAACCTATCATCCCATGGTGAGGGAAAAAATCGATTACATCGGCGTGGATAATATTCGCGGTGGTTTTTTGGCTGTGGAGCATCTGATCAAACTCGGTCACAGCCGCATAGGGGTGATCGGCGGATCTTCCGAATCTTCGGTTGGTTTCGAGCGTCTTGAGGGCGGGAAAAAAGCACTTGCCGCTCATGGTCTGGAAGCGGTAGGAGATTATTTTCTGGAAGGGGATTTCTTAAAAGGTTCTGGTTATGAGGGAGGTAAGAAATTTCTCAAGATGAGCGAGCCTCCTACGGCCATTTTTGCTGCGAACGACTACATGGCTTTAGGAACATATCAGGCGGTCGTCGAAGAGGGGATGAGGATTCCGGAAGACATGGCATTGGTAGGATTTAACGATATTGAATTCACGTCGATGAAAGGGATTGAATTGACAACCATCGGCCAAAAAAAGTATGAGATGGGCGCGATGGCGGTGAATACGTTAGTGGAAAGGATTGAGGGGAGAAAGACAGGGCCATCCGTGGAGACCATTTTGGAGCCCGAGCTGATCATCCGGAAGACCTGTGGCTTTTATTCGAAGGGCTATCAAATTGAATCCCAAAAAGGAACGATGAACAATGAACCATAAACGATGAACTATGAACTTTTTCACTATTTACGGATAAGCTGTAAGCTTTTTTTGTTCATCGTTTAATGTTTATCGTCCATCGTATATTTGAGAGGAGGGATGACTATGGGAAGAAAGAAAATTTCAATTATCGGTGCAGGGTTCGTCGGGGCTACGGCGGCCCATTGGGCTGCTGAAAAGGAACTGGGCGACGTTGTTTTAGTCGATATCCTTGAAGGGATTCCGCAAGGAAAGGCGCTTGACCTCCTCCAAGCGAGCCCTGTGGAAGGTTTCGACTCAAGGGTCGTCGGTTCCAATAGCTACGAGGAGACAAAAGATTCTGACATAGTTATCGTCACCTCGGGTGTTCCTCGAAAGCCGGGGATGAGCCGGGAGGATCTTCTGGAGATCAATAAGAAGATCATCGAAACGGTTGTAGGGCAGGTAGTCGAAAAATCTCCAAAGTCTATCCTCATCATGGTGACCAATCCTCTGGATACCATGACCTATCTGGCCTTTAAAAAGAGCGGGTTCCCAAAACAGCGGGTGATGGGGATGGCAGGGATTCTCGATACAGCCCGGTTCAAGACTTTCATTGCCGTGGAATTAGGCGTTTCCGTGGAGGATATTCAAGCGCTCCTGCTGGGAGGTCACGGTGATGAGATGGTTCCTCTTCCAAGGTATACCACGGTCAGCGGTATTCCCCTTCCGCAGCTTCTTCCCAAGGAGACCATCGACAGGCTGGTTGAACGAACCCGCAAGGGCGGCGGAGAGATCGTCAATCTTCTCAAGACAGGCAGTGCCTTCTATGCCCCCTCGGCGGCAGCCATCCAGATGACGGAGGCCATTCTCAAAGACAAGAAAAGAATCCTTCCTTGCTGTGCCTATCTGGAAGGAGAATACGGACTGAAAGATATCTGCTTCGGTGTCCCAGTTAAATTGGGTGCGGCTGGCGTGGAGGCGATCATCGAGCTCCAATTGACGGAGGAGGAGAAAAAACTGGTTGCCAAATCTGCAGAGAGTGTGAAGAAAAGCATTGCAGAGCTGAAATTATAGAAAAACGTGGCTCGTGTCCGTTGAATCTAACAATAAGAGGAAAGGAAACAAAAGAAATCGATTTATGTTAAGTATCACGGGCACGGATCACGGTCACGGACACGAAACAGCGGAGAAAACATGCGAGAGATCAATGTAAAGTTGATCACCGAGAGGGTAAGAGACCTTTGCATGAAGGCCAACACCGATCTCGGAGAGGATGTTCTTCAGGCCTTTGATCGGGCGATGGAGGGGGAGGAGTCACCCCTGGGGTTGGAGATACTAAGAGAATTGAAGGAGAATGCCCGAATTGCAGAAGAGGAGAAGGTCCCAATTTGTCAGGACACAGGGTTTGCAGTGACCTTCGTAGAAATTGGTCAGGATGTTCATCTGGTTGGGGGAAACCTCGACGAAGCCATCCATGAGGGTGTTCGTCAAGCATACCGAGATGGGTATTTGAGAAAATCTATTTGTCATCCTTTCACGCGGGCGAACACAGGAGATAATACGCCTGCAATCATCCATACAGAAGTGGTTCCTGGAGATAAAGTAAAGATCACTGTAGCGCCTAAAGGGGGTGGCAGTGAGAACATGAGCCGGGTCACGATGCTCACTCCATCGGACGGAGTCGAGGGAATCAAGCGCTTTGTGGTTCAGAGAGTAAAGGAATCAGGATCGAATCCCTGTCCTCCGACGATTGTCGGAGTCGGGATTGGAGGAACCTTTGAGCGAGCGGCGCTCCTTGCAAAGAAGAGCTTGCTCAGACCTCTCGGAAGCAGAAATCCGGACCCAGAATTGGATCAATTGGAATCGGAGATATTGACGGCAATCAATAAGCTTGGCATTGGGCCTCAAGGATTAGGAGGGCGAACGACCTCTTTGGCGGTTCACATTTTAATGATGCCGTGCCACATTGCCAGTTTCCCTTTGGCAGTGAACATCCAGTGTCATGCGCACAGACATAAAGAAGCTATCATTTAAGAAAATGTGTCCGGGAAGAGGATCTCCAGAACGGGCTTGTAATACGGACACGGATGACGAACACGGACACGAGGGATATATGAATCAACCCATTCGATTGACGCCGCCTTTAAACGATGAGGACGTCGAAAAATTAAAAATAGGAGATCGTATCCTGATCAACGGAATCATCTATACAGGAAGGGATGCTGCCCACAAAAGGCTATTTGATCTATTAAAAGTAGGGAAGAACATGCCCTTCGATATCAAAGGCCAGATCATCTATTATGTTGGCCCCGCACCTGCGAAGCCAGGGCAGGCCCTTGGATCAGCGGGCCCAACGACGAGTTATCGTATGGATGCCTACTCCCCGTCGTTAATCGAGAGAGGGCTGAAGGGAATGATCGGGAAGGGGATGCGGTCCGATGCGGTGAAAGAGGCGATGAAAAAGTACAAGGCGGTCTATTTTGCTGCGACAGGAGGGGCGGGGGCCCTTCTGGCCAAACGGGTGAAGAAGGCCGAGATCGTCGCGTATGAGGATCTGGGACCGGAGGCGATCCGAAGATTGGTCGTCGAAGACCTTCCGGTGATTGTCGTCAACGACGTGAGAGGGAATGACCTTTATATTGAAGGGGAGAAGAAATACAGAAGGAAGTAAGAGGGAGTCATGAAAATCGAACTGACGAGGCAGAAAGTTCACAACGAATTTGCGAAAAAAGTTGAACTGATCAGCGGACAAAACCTGTTTGCGTGTTACCAGTGCGGGAATTGCACGGCTGGATGTCCAGTTGCCTTTGCGATGGAGGTTGGTCCTCACGAGGTGATTCGATATACGCTGCTGGGTTTGGAAGACGAGGTCCTTGGAGTTAACACCTTCTGGCTCTGTGCCTCCTGCCTTCAATGCACATCCAGGTGCCCGAAAGGAATCGATATTGCCAGGGTGATGGATGCGCTGAGAATGGTGGTGCTGAGGAAGAAAGAAAGAAAGGATCATATTCAGATCCCTGAATTCCCAGAGGGATTCTTAGAGAAAGTTCCCCAAATCGCATTCGTCAGTGGATTTAGAAAATTTCTATCGTAGTTATATTCTTACGCTATGCGCTATGCTCTCTGCGCTATGCGTTTTTGGGTTTTATTATGGATTATCTGTATTTCCCAGGCTGCACCCTTAACACCAAGGCAAAGAATTTTGATCAGACGGCCCGGGACTGTTCCCTTCTTCTTGGGTTTGAATTAAAGGAACTCAAAAACTGGACCTGCTGTGGAGCCACCTTTCCTTTGGCCACGGATAACATCATGGCTCTTCTTGCCCCGTCACGGATTCTGGCAACGGCGAGGGAGGAAGGAACTGCCCTGACTACCCTCTGCGCAGTCTGCTTCAACGTCATCAAAAGGACGAACCGGTTAATTCAAGAGGATGGAGAGAAGAGGGATAAGATCAACAATTTCATTGAAAAGAATTATCAGGGAGATCTTCGCATTCTTCACTACTTGGAGATTTTGAAACATGAGATCGGGTTTTCTCAACTTAAAGAAAGAGTGAAGAAACCCTTAACAGGGCTTAAAGCAGCCGCCTATTACGGATGTATGCTCCTTCGACCGTTTGAAGAGATGGGGTTTGACGATAAGGAGAAGCCCACTCTCTTTGAGGATTTTTTAGAGGCAATGGGAGCCCAAGCTACTGAATTCCCCTATAAGATCGAGTGCTGCGGTTCCTTCCAATCAGTCGGGTCGCCTGACGTCGCCACAGAATGTGCCTACAAAATTCTTGGCTCGGCGATTAAGAACGGGGCTGAAGCGATGGTCTCCACATGTCCGATGTGTACCTTCAACATCGATCACAAACAGTCTGATATCAAACAGAAGTATTTAGATTTCAAACCGATCCCGGTATTTTATTTTACCCAACTGTTAGGGATTGCCATGGGCCTGGATTACCAAACCTTGGGATTTGAACAGAATGCCGTTGATCCTTTGCCGCTCTTGAAAGAGAAAGGACTCCTGTAGATGGGAGATAATGGATTTGTAAAAAGGGCGATGGTGATCGGTGGAGGGATTGCAGGAATTTCTGCATCGATTGACCTGGGAAATGGGGGATATGAAGTGGTCCTGGTGGAGAAACTTCCCTCTATCGGAGGCCGGATGCTCCAGCTTTCTGAAACCTTTCCCACGCTCGATTGTGCCCAGTGCACATTAACTCCGAAAACCGTGGAGACAGGTCAGCATCCTCATATCAAACTCCTTACGTATTCAGAAGTGGAACAGGTTGAAGGAAAGGCTGGAAATTTTTTGGTGACGGTTCGGAAGAAGGCAGGCTATGTCGATTGGGAGAAATGCACAGGCTGCGGCCTCTGCCAGCAGAAATGCCCCTCCAAAGATCCATCTGAATTTGATCGGGGCATGGGATTAGGGAAGGCCATCTATACTCTCTCGCCCCAGGCCGTTCCCAATAAACCTGTCATCGACCCTTCTCACTGTCGGTATTTTAAGGAAAAGAAATGTAGGGTATGTGAGAAAATCTGTCCGGTGGGGGCGATTGACTACGAACAGCGGGACCGTTTTGTCGAAGAGAGGGTGGGAGCGATTATCACTGCCGTGGGATTTGATCTGATCCCGATGAAGAGTTTTGGCGAATACGGATATGGTGAAGTCCCGGATGTGATCGATGGTCTTGCGTTTGAAAGGCTCAATTCTGCATCCGGACCGACCACGGGCGAGATTCGGAGACCTTCGGACGGCAAAATCCCCAAGGAGGTTGTTTTCATCCAATGCACCGGGTCGAGAGATCCCGAACGTTACATGCCTTACTGTTCAAGGGTTTGCTGCATGTATACGGCCAAACACGCCCGGCTATATAAACATAAGGTCCACGATGGGCAGGCCTATATTTTCTATATGGATATCCGCTCCACAGGAAAAGGATATGAAGAGTTCATCCAGCAGGGGATGGAGGAAGAAGGAATCCTTTATTTGAGAGGCAGGGTTTCCCGGATCTTTCGAGATGGGGAGAAGGTTATCGTCTGGGGTGTGGATACCTTGACGGGGAAAAAAGTGGAGGTCTCTGCGGACATGGTGGTCCTGGCCACAGCGATCGTTTCCCAGAAGAATACAAAGGATCTCGCGGGCAAGCTGGGCATCAAGACCGATGAATATGGATTCTTAACAGAAGCCCAGAGAAAACTAAGGCCTGTCGAGACGGACGTGGAAGGGATCTATATTGCAGGCTGCGCGCAAGGGCCGAAAGATATTGCCGATGCAGTGGCCCATGCCAATGCGGCAGCGAGCAAAGTCCAGGGGCTGTTTGCAAGGCACTGAGAAACGTTAGGCGTTAGGGGTGAGGTGCGAGGGGTGAAACGTTTGGTCATTTTCGCCTAACGACTTGCGCCTCACGATTTACGATTCAAGGATTATGAAAAAGCTGGGAGTCTTTATCTGTCATTGTGGGGTTAATATTGCTGGGACCGTGGATGTGAAGTCGGTTGCTGAGAAGATCGGCAAGACCGAAGATGTCGCCCACAGCACCGATTATATCTATATGTGTTCCGAGCCGGGACAGCAGATCATCCGAGAGGCGATTCGCGAAAAAGGTTTGGATGGAGTGGTCGTGGCCTGTTGTTCTCCCAACATGCACGAGAATACCTTTCGAAAGGCGGTCAAGTCTCAAGGAATGAATCCTTATCTTTGTGAGATTGCCAATATTCGGGAGCAGTGCAGTTGGGTTCACCAGAAAGAGAAGGGAGAGGCAACCCGAAAGGCCGAAGAGATCATCCATGCCACCCTCGAAAAGGTGAGAAAGAATGAATCGCTGGAGGCCATTGCCGTGGCGGTCAACAGAAGGGTGCTGGTGGTCGGTGGCGGGATTGCCGGAATTACTGCCTCTCTTGATCTGGCCGACGGGGGGTATGAAGTCATTCTTCTGGAAAGAGAGCCTGCCCTGGGAGGCCATATGGCTCAATTGTCAAAGACTTTCCCGGATCTCGATCCTGCCTTCGGTGGTCTCCTCTCAAAGGCATCGGAGGTGGAAAAACATCCGAAGATCCAACTCCACTGTTATTCCGAATTGGAAGATGTGAAAGGCTTTGTGGGGAATTTCGACTTGGTCATTCGGCAAAAGGCGACCTCGGTAAATGGAGCAAAGTGCACCGGATGTGGGCTTTGTATAGAAAACTGCCCCGTGGAATATGTTTCAGAATTTGAGAGAGGGATGGGGATACGTAAAGCGATCGATATGCCTTATCCTGGGAGTGTTCCAAACAAGGCCGTGATCAACCGTCAGCATTGCCGGTATTTCCTGGATGGGAGTTGTCATCGGTGCGAAGAAGTCTGTCCAGAAAAGGCCATCGATTATGACCAGGAGGAGGAAAGGATTTCAGAGAAGGTAGGGGCTGTTGTGGTCGCTACAGGATACGAGCTCTATCCCAAGGAGCAATTAGGGGAATATGGATATGGTGAAATTCCGGATGTGATCGATGGTCTTGCCTTTGAACGCATGCTTGCACCCAACGGTCCGACCAAAGGGAAGATCGTTCGACCCTCGGATGGGAAAGTGCCCAAGGAGATGGTTTTCATCCAGTGTGTCGCTTCAAGGGATCCGGATCGATATATGCCCTATTGCTCCAGAATCTGCTGCATGTATACGGCCAAGCATGCGACAATTTACAAGGAACAGGTTCCGGATGGGCAGCCATACATTTTCTATATGGATATCCGCTCCGACTGCAAAGGCTATGAGGAGTTCCTTCAGAAGACCATTGAGGAGAAGGGGCTTCTCTATCTCAGAGGCCGGGTCTCCAGGGTTTTTCAGGATAACGGAAAAGTGAGGGTCTTAGGGGTGGATACGTTGACGGGGAAAATGGTGGAAGTGGCGGCCGATATGGTCGTCCTGGCAACGGCCATTGTCCCGAGCCCCGGCGTGAAAGAGCTGGCAGCGAAACTGAGGGCCACCGTGGATCGACATGGTTTTTTGACCGAGGCCCATATCAAACTTTACCCGGTGGAGAGTTCGACGAAAGGGATCTACCTCGCGGGTTGCGGTCAGAGTCCGAAAGATATTTCGGACACGGTCTCTCAGGCCTCGGCCACAGCGAGCAAAATTCAAGCATTGCTTTCCACGGATAAGCTTCTTCAAGACCCCCTGATCGCCTTTGTCGATGAAGGGATCTGCAGTGGATGTGGAATCTGTGTCGAAATCTGTCCTTATGAGGCAAGGGAGATGGATTCCCATCGGGGGATTTCAATCGTTCACAGTGCCCTCTGCCAGGGATGTGGGGCCTGCATTGCTTCCTGCCCCAACTTTGCGTGTGAGTTACGAAACAGCGCTTCTAACCAGATATTGAAAATGGTAGATACATTTGTTACATAGTGTAGAAATTTGAGCCCCTGCCTGTGGTGGGCAGGCTTATTATCTTTTATAATTAGAGAGGAGAAAAAATTGGAAACCATGACCAGCGCGGGAAAAGTGGATTCCTCTTTTTTGAAAGAAGTGGAGAAGAGGAGTGGGGAGAAACTCAGCCTCTGTTACCAATGCCTTAAATGTACGGCAGGCTGCCCCACTGCACCCTACATGGATTTTCGGCCGAACAATATCGTCCGGATGATCCAGATGGGAATGAGAAAAGAAGTGATGGAAAGCAGTGCCATCTGGTTCTGCGTTTACTGTCAGACTTGTGGAACCCGTTGTCCGAATGAGATCCACATTGGAATCCTCATGGATACTCTAAGAGAGATGGCCATGGAGGAGGGCTTCCACGCCAAAGAAAAAAATATTCATCTTTTCCATGAAGCTTTTATCCACAGCGTCGGAAGAGGGGGAAGAGCTCATGAGGTGACCATGCTGATGGAGTATATGCTCAAGAGCAGAGACTTGATGGCGGATTCACTTTTTCCCGGCGTGATCCTCTTTTTGAAGGGTAAATTTCCTTTGCTCCCCAGCTTGGTTCACGGGAAGGAAGAGATCAAGAAGATTTTTGAAAGATGTACAAAAGAAAAATAGCGGCGTGTCGGAGGGTTAGCATGAAATTCTCTTATTTTCCAGGTTGTACGGATCATTCGTCATCTTTAGAGTATGGGCTATCGACCCATGAGGTGTTTAAGGCCCTGGGGGTGGAGTTGGTGGAGATCGAGGATTGGAACTGCTGCGGAGCTGCAGCGACACACAGTCTCAATCGTCTCCTTTCCCTTTGCCTTCCGGCCAGAAATATCTCCAAGGCGCAGTCTGCGCAGGCAGGGCCCCTGGCCGTTCCCTGTGCCGGGTGTTTCAGCTATCTGAAAAGGGCCGAGAATGTCCTTAAAAATGACGAGGCGGGGCGAAAGGAGATTGAAGAGATCGTTGGATTCACGTACCAGCCCTCTCTTGAGATTTTGGCTTTGGTGGACGTCATCCTGAACCGAATTGGCCTGGAGAAAGTTCAGGAAAAGGTGAAGAAGCCTTTGAATGGATTAAAGGTTGCCTGTTATTATGGATGCGCTCTGGTCCGACATCCTAAAATTACTCAGTTGGATGATCCGGAGAATCCTCAATATCTGGACCGGTTAATGAAAAGTCTTGGCGCGGAGCCGGTCGAGTGGTCTTATAAGGTTGATTGTTGCGGTGCAGACCTGGCGATGACGTATCCCAAGGTGGTCAAAAAGATGGTGGGGAAAATTGTCTCAATGGCAAAGGAGGCAGGGGCTCAATGCATCACCACCTCTTGCGGCCTGTGCCAGATGAACTTGGAGATGAGACAGGACGTTGGCCTTCCCATTTTTTATTTTACGGAATTGATGGGAGTTGCCCTTGACGTTGAAAAGAAAGAGAACTGGTGGAAGAGGCATTTAATCTCCCCTAAAGGGCTTCTAAAATCATCAGGACTTTTGTGAATTGTTTAACTAAGCGCATTAGCCGTAGCCGGCGATAGTGATTCTCAAATATCTTCATATGCAGAGTTCATATCTCAAAACAGGGGTTAAGAATGGCACAGGAAAAGATAAGAGGCAATAAAAATTCAGCGTTGGTGGTGGGTGCAGGCATTGCCGGAATGCAATCTGCACTTCTGTTAGCAGAGATGGGAACAAAGGTTTTCCTATTGGAGCAGGGACCGGCGATCGGAGGTTATTTCCCGCTGCTGGATAAGACCTTTCCTACGAACTCGTGTGGCGTCTGCTTTATGAGCCCCACTCCTCCTGCCTTCTGTCCGATTTATGAATGTCATCTTCATGACAATATCGAATTGTTGCCCTATTCGGAAGTGGTGAAGGTTGAAGGAAAGGAAGGGGACTTTAATGTCTCTGTCGTTCGGAAACCTCGAATGGTCGATCCCAAGCGGTGCACCCTTTGTGAAGCCTGCGTAAAGGTTTGCCCCGTGGAGGTGGAGAGAGAATTCGGTGGAGGCCTGGAGAAACGGAAGGCGATCTATCTTCCCTTTCCTCAAGCGATCCCGCACAGCTTCGTGATTGACCCAAAAACCTGCACCCGCTGTGGAGAATGCGTGAAGGTCTGCGGTCCAGGGGCTATCGATCTCAATATGAAAGAAGAGCAAGAAGAAATTGAGGCCGGAGCCATTATCCTGGGATTTGGGTTTGAACCCTTCATCGCTCAGAGAAAAGGGGAATATGGCTTTGGCCGATATGAGAACGTGCTGACGAGCATTCAGTTCGAGAGATTGCTCTCCACATCGAGTCCAACGCAGGGATTGCCCACCCGGGTCTCCAATGGGAAAAAGATGGAAAAGATCGCCTTCATCCAGTGCGTTGGATCCAGGGATCCTTCCTGCGGTCAGAATCACTGTTCCACTATCTGCTGTATGTATGCCACCAAGCAGGCCATGATTGCGAAAGATCGATCTCCCGGTCTTGGGGTGACCTTCTTCTACATGGACATTCGACCCATGGGAAAGGATTACGAGCGATATTATGAGAGGGCAAAGACCGAATACGGGATTGAATATATTCGGAGTGCCGTCTCTTCGATTAAAGAGGTTCAGCAGACGAAAAACCTCCTCATTACCTATGTGAAAGAGGACGGGACATTTGAGGAGAGGGAGTTCGATGCGGTCGTGCTTTCGGTTGGTTTCACCCCACCCCAGGCCATCAAGGATCTGGCGGGAAGAATGGGCCTTCAATTGAATCCGCAGGGGTTTTGTCAGACGGGCGAATTTAGTCCGGCGCATACTTCAATCAAAGGAATTTTCGTTGGAGGGGCATTTCGGGGTCCCAGAGACATTCCGGAGACAGTGGTAGAGGGCTCGAGCGCTGCGGCAGCGGCTGCATCCTTTCTCGCCCCGAATCGACTTCCCCACGTTGCCAAAGAGTATCCCGTGGAAGGGGCTTTGGGAGATGAAATTCCCAAGGTCGGGGTTTTTCTCTGTCATTGCGGAGAAGCGTTGAAGAAGAGCCTCTCCATCCCTGACCTTGTCAACGGGACAAAGCAGTTGAGAGAGGTGGTCCACGTTGAAGAGGTGGGTCTGGCCTGCCTTCCGGAGGATTTGGATCTTATCAAGAAGCGAATCGGGGAGCAGGGTCTCAACCGGATCGTCATTGCGGGTTGTTCCCATCGGGAGATTCGGGGGGCCATGGAAGAGATGGCGAAAGGGATCGGTTTTAATCCTTACCTCATTGAATATGCCAACATCCGGGAGCAGTGCGCCTTCGTTCACGAAGGCTATCCCAAATTAGCGACAGAAAAGGCGATGGCTCTGATCAGGGCAGGGGTCGAGAGGGCGAGGCGTTCTCAACCCATTCGAACAGGGAAGCAGGCAATCGACAAGAAGGGGTTGGTCGTAGGAGGAGGTCTTGCCGGTATGACGGCATCCCTTCAGCTGGCCCAGCAGGGATATGAGATCTATTTGATCGAGAAGGGAAAAGAACTGGGAGGGAATTTAAGGGAATCCTTCTACACGTTGAAGGGATCGAATCCCCAAAACCTTTTAAATGAACTTATCAAGCAAGTGGGAGCCAATCCGTCCATCCATCTCTATTCCGAGGCGGAGGTTCTTGGATTTGAAAAGAAGAACGGACATTACCGAACGAAAATTCGCCATCAGAATGAAGAAAAAGTCTTTGACCACGGGGCGTTGATCCTTGCCACCGGAGGAAAAGAGGTCACCCCCAAGGAATACCTTTACGGAGAAGATTCGAGGGTGTTGACGCAGAGACAGTTAGATAAGATGATCCATTCGAACGATCAAGGGTTGAAGGATATTCATTCGCTGGTGATGATTCAGTGCGTAGGCTCCAGGGATGCGGAACATCCCTATTGCAGCCGTGTCTGCTGCGGCCATGCGGTGATGAATGCCCTGAAGTTAAAGGAAAACAACCCGGATATGAATATTTATGTGCTCTACCGCGACGTGAGGACCTATGGATTTTATGAGACTTATTATCACGATGCAAGAGGGAAGGGCGTCATTTTCATGCGATATGACCTGGAGAATAAGCCGAAAGTCACACTTCAGGGTGGAAATCTCCAAGTTTCCCTGTTCGATCCTGCGATGAATAGTCCCGTTACCCTTTCAGCTGACCGTGTCGTCCTCAGCACCGGAATTGAGCCGAACGACCATCGTGAGCTGGCGAAGATATTCGACGTGGATCTCAATCCGGATGGCTTCTTCATGGAGGCCAATCCAAAATCTGCCCCCCTGGATTCGGTTGACCGTGGAAAATTCTTCTGTGGCCTCTGCCATTCGCCCAATTTTATGGAAGACGTGATCTCCCAGGGGAGTGCGGCGGCTGCCAGAGCAGGAGCGCTCTTATCCAAGGAAACGGTGGAGGAAAAAGCCTATCAGGCCTATGTGATTAAAAGGCTCTGCTGTGGATGCGGTCTCTGCGTCGAGACTTGTCCTTATGGAGCCAGGGTTCTGAACGAGGAAGAAGGTAAGGCGGAGGTGATCGGGTCGCTCTGTCAGGGTTGTGGCTCCTGCGTCATCGCCTGTCGGAATGCGGCCTCGCAGCAGCGGAACTTTGAAAAGGATTTGAATCTGGCCGCCCTGGATGCGGTCATGGACTAACTATAATCCGTAAGGCGCAAGGGGGGAGGCGTGAAGGGGAAGAGATGAAAACACAGGTTATGCTTAAACGCCTATCGACTTACGACTTACGACCAACGGAGGTAGAAAATGGCTGAATTTGAACCGAGGATTGTCGCTTTTTTATGCCACTGGTGCACCTATACTGGAGCAGATCTTGCCGGGACCACCCGGCAGCAATATCCTCCCAATGTCCGCGTTGTCCATTTGATGTGCTCAGGGGCGGTAGACTCCATCTATGTGCTGAAAGCCCTGATTGACGGGGCGGATGGCGTGTTGATCGGAGGTTGCCATCCGGGTGACTGTCACTATCAGACAGGAAACTATAAGGCTCGGAGAAGAGTAGCCATTCTGAAAGGCATCCTGCAACAAATGGGTTATACAGAGGATCGCGTCTTGCTCAAATGGATCAGCGCCAGTGAAGGAAAACTCTTTGCTGACACGGTGACGAAGATGGTTGACGACCTAAAGAAGATGGGGCCAAATCCAATGAAACAACTTTGGAATGCGTAAGGGCAAAGCGCAGAGAGCATAGCGCATAGCGTTAGAAATACTAGAAAATAGGGTAAGGAAAATAGATATTACGGACACGAAGCACGGATACGATCACGTTATTTAATAAAGGAAAGGAGAATGACCTAACATGTCGAAGAAGGCAGCGGTTAAAGTGATAGAAGGAAAAACAGAGGAAGCGATCGTTGGCTTTCTGAAATCTCTTTTAGAAAAGGGAGTTGTGGAGGGAATCATGGTTCCCAAACCACTCCCCTCAAAGGATGGATTCGTGCAGACGCTCATCCGAAACCCAGAGATGCTGAACGGAGTGGCCATCCTTTCGCCTACGATGCCAGTACAATCTGCGAGAGTGATCTCGAGTCTCAGCGTCAAGAATCTGGACAAGAAAATAGCTGCCGTGATGAAAGCATGTGAAATCCGGGCCGCTGTCGAATTGGCGAAATTTCTCCAGGTGAAGCCGGATCACCTCTACCTCATTGGCATCGATTGTCCTGGGACCTTTGAAGTGCCCGATTATGCGAAAATGGCACAGGAGGGAAAAGGAGGGGAGGCATTGACGAAAGCGTTGCTCCAAGGTACGGAGAAGGGTGAGATTTCTCCGCCTTCCGGGTATGCTTTCAGGACGGCCTGCCAGATGTGTGAATATCCCGTTCCTCAAGCAGATATTGTCCTTAAACTGTATGGCTACAAAGCAGATCAGGAGATCGGCGTTGAAATCGGGGACAAATTGGAAAAGGAGATCGAAGAAAAGGGCATTCTTTCTTTTTCAGAAAATGAGCCCGCATCCAGGAACGAGGTAGTCAACAAAGTTATCGCTGATAGGACGAAGAAGCGGGACGCCCTTTTTCAAGAGTTCAAAGGTATCGTCAAGGACCTTCAGTCCTTTTTGGACCGTTTTTCGACTTGTGTTCGGTGCCACAACTGCATGGTGGCTTGCCCGATTTGTTACTGTAAAGAGTGCGTTTTCAAGACGGCGGTCTTCGAGCACGATGGAGACCAATTCCTGAGGTGGGCGGATCGAAAGGGTGAAATTCGCATGCCGACCGACACGCTCATCTTCCATCTGATTCGGATGTCTCACATGGTGACCTCCTGCATCGGGTGCGGGCTTTGCGACAGCGCCTGTCCGAGCCGATTACCCGTGGCCACCCTCTTCCGGAGCGTGGGGGATAGGGTACAGAAAATGTTCCAGTATGTTCCGGGAAGGGATACCGCAGAAGTGCCTCCTGTCGCAACCTTCAAAGAGGATGAATTGAAGATTGAATCAGCCGCGCTCTAAAAACCGCAGAGTGCATAGCGCATAGCGTAAGAAATAGTGAATGTAGCGTCGGCATTTATTGCCGACGTTGAGGTTTCACCGGTGGAAGCAGAGAAAAAGGTAAAAGAAGAGTTGGTTCCCATCTTCATCATGGGAAAACGATACGAAGTTCCTCCCTCCATTACCATTCAAAAAGCGTTGGAGTACGCAGGATACCAGTTAATTCGCGGCTGCGGGTGTAGGGGCGGAATATGTGGCGCCTGCGGAACCGTCTACCGGTTCCCGGGAAGTTATAAGATTGAAGTGGGCCTGGCCTGTCAGACCGTTGTTCAACCTAACATGTATCTGACGCAGATCCCTTTTTTCCCGGCCACCAAAAGTGTTTATGACATCGAGAAGATAAAACCCACCATCGACACGCTGGTCAAGGCTTACCCTGAACTGTTGCGGTGCCTGCAATGTAACACCTGCACGAAGTCCTGTCCGATGGATATCGAAGTCATGGACTATATGGCAGCCGCGATGAGAGGGGATGTTGCACGACTGGCAGAACTTTCTTTCGACTGTGTGATGTGCGGTCTTTGCACATCGCGATGTCCGGCGGAGATCTGCCAATATAATATTGCAATTTTGGGAAGGCGGCTCTATGGCAAGTACATTGCTCCCAGAGCCGAGCATCTTGCCTCAATGGTTAAAGAAGTCGAGAAGGGGAAATATGAGCAGATGCTCAGGGGATTGATGGATACCAGCGAGGATGGGCTCAAGGATCTTTACAACAAGAGGGAGATCGAACCGGAACAAGCTGACGAGAATTGGACACCGAAAGATAAAACGTATCTATGAAGACGCATAGCGCATAGCGCAGAGTGCATAGCGTTACCTATCCATGTTCAATAAGCTGATTAAACTACTAAAAGTAAGCCTAGCCTGTTTTGATGTTTTTTTGAAATATCTTATTTAACATTTTTACGCTATGCGCTTAGCGCTCTGCGAGAGGAGTTGGCGATCTCATGCCCTACACAAGGGAATTGAAAGAATTAATTAGGAAGGTTGAAACAACACGACCCGCGAGAATTGAAAAGAAGAGAAGGGGGGAAGAGTTTCCGTTGCTTTCTTTGAAAGAAAGGGAGGAGCGGTTAAGAAAGTACCATCCCGATTTCAAAGAGGGTTCGAGGAAGGAGATTCGTGTAGGACCGAGTAAGGGCTATGCCATTTCTCCGGAGATTGTAGATCTTCTTGAGGCGAAGAGCCGTGTCAACCCTGATGCGATCGATTTGAGCAAAGTGGCGTATGAGACGGATATTCTGATCCTCGGGGGAGGAGGTGCGGGAACGGCAGCGGCCTTGACGGCTCAAGAAAATGGGGCCAGGGTATTAATCGCCACCAAATTGAGGCATGGAGATGCCAATACGATGATGGCTGAGGGCGGCATTCAAGCCGCAACCAAGGGAACAAAGGACTCTCCTTATTACCATTACCTCGATGTCGTGGGAGGAGGCCATTTCAAAAATCCTCCAGAACTGGTTTATACGCTTGTCACAGAGGCCCCTAAGGTTCTGGCCTGGTTGGAAAGCCTTGGTTGCATGTTCACAAAATTTCCGGACGGGAGATTTCAGTCCATGCACGGTGGCGGGACCTGTCGGAAGCGAATGCATTATGCGGCCGATATAACCGGTGCCGAAATCATGAGAACCCTGAGAGACGAAGCAAGGAACCGGGCCGGGGATATCAAAGTGTTGGAATTTTCTCCTGCTGTGGAGCTGATTTTGAATGAGCATGGCCATTGTGCGGGCGCAGTCCTATATAATCTGGAAACAGAGGAATACTTCATCGTCAAGGCAAAAGCAGTGGTGATGGCCACAGGAGGTTCGGGAAGACTCCACATTCGGGGATTTATGACCACGAACCACTACGGTGCCACCGGAGATGGTCTTATCCTGGGTTATCGAGTGGGCGTGAAATTATGTTTCCTCCATGCCGTACAGTACCATCCGACTGGCGCAGTCTTTCCAGAGCAGGCAGAGGGCCTCCTGATCACAGAGAAGGTTAGGGGGGCGGGCGCCAATGTTCTTAATATCGATGGAGAACAATTCGTCAATGAGCGGGAGCCGAGGGATGTAGAATCGTCTTGCTTCATTCGAGAATGCGCGGAAATCGGAAAAGGCGTTCCAACCTCTACAGGGAAGTTGGGTATTTGGCTGGATTCCCCGATGATCGATGTCCTGATGGGAGAAGGAGCGGTGAAGAGAGAATTTCCCGGGAAGTTTATTCTTTTTAAACGATATGGGATCGATATTTCAAAGGAGCCCATGCTGGTTTATCCAACGCTTCATTACCAAAATGGAGGATTGGAGTATAACAGCCGCTGCGAAACATCTGTACCAGGGTTCTTCTCTGCCGGCGAGGTCTCAGGTGGAGTTCACGGCGAGAATCGGCTGATGGGAAATTCTCTTCTCGATGTCTGCGTCTTCGGCAGGATCGCAGGAGCGAGTGCGTCACAGTATGTTAAAGAAAAAGCGAAAGACGGCAAATTGACCCTGGATCATGTCAGGAGATATCACAAGGAATTAGAGAAGGCAGGGATCGTCACCGATCGAGTCGCTCCGATGCTCCTTCCAGATTACTCCAACCCCAAAGTCCGGGAGCGTCAACTCACCGCCCACTATGTGGGAACGATCCGATAGCCTCCCCTTTTTCCTCTTTAGAAAAGAAGAAAAAATTAAATAAAAAGTCCCCCTTTGGAAAAGAGGAACTTAGGGGGATTTCTAAAAGGTTCCATTGGCGACATCCACTATGGGATCATTAAGAATTGATGAAGAATGCTTAAAAAATTTATTTGGTTGAATCTATTATTTGTCAGGACCAACCATAAAAGAGATGATGGGCAACTCAGGACCATCCTCAGTTACCTAGTTCACCTACCTATACGTAACAAAA
>DBZJ01000084.1:7847-8014 GCA_002311635.1 Syntrophaceae bacterium UBA1163 | reverse complement strand
ATGGGATAGACAAGAATGGTGTTTTGAATATAAGGCCGATAGGAATGGCAAGGTTATTAGCCATGCTGAATATATAGAACAGCAAAGTAGACTGAAATCCGGCAGAACTCCGATTCAATCCAGAGATGGAAAATTACCTGGGGTCGAATAAGGGATTGACCAAAGAA
>DBZJ01000084.1:6855-7783 GCA_002311635.1 Syntrophaceae bacterium UBA1163 | reverse complement strand
GATTGACCAAAGAAAATAAGAAAGGAGATAACCCGCATGGCAATCGGTCTTGATCCTAAACAAAGTCTTTTACCTGAGCAACTCATTACGTCTCTATTAGTCTCGCAGGATGCCGTTGTTCGTTTGCTTATAGAAAAGGGAATATTCACCAAGGGAGAGTTTTTAGAAAAGGTGAACGTAGTGAATCTTGAAATAGCAAAAATGGCATAACAAGTGAAGAATGGGGTGACCAAATGAAATCCTTATCATTTAAATTGGGATTTATATTCATCGGACTTGTTATCTTTGGCTGTGCAGGGAAGCGAGCGGCCGATTGGAGGCTTTTTGCAGAAACACAAGCTGAGATTGGAGTAATCTATTACGATGGAGCCAATATCACTCATCCATCCAAGCATATTGTTAGAACCTGGGTCAGGTTAGTTTATTCTAACGAAGGGGTAGCTTTGCAAGTTAAAGAACTGGGAAAACGTTACGAAGATTTGAGTTATACGCTAATTTTATGGGAGGTCAACTGTGTAGGCCAAAAAAACCGCGTTTTACAATCAACTTCGTACTCCCGGGACGCAAAAATCATTTCATCTAATCTATCCCAACAAACTGAATGGAGTTCCATCAATCCGGGATCAATAGGTGAGATTCTATACAGAACCGTATGCAAATAAATGAAAAAGGGGGTGAAATAAGTTGGCAATCCTAAGTTGAAGATCAATTAGGTTTTGCCGGTTATTCGAAAGAGGATAATCATGTAATCTATTATATATACGGACACGCTCGTCTGCCGGTGAGAAAATGGTGAGAAATTCAAAAATTCAAATACCCTCTCAAGAATTAACCTTTGAAACCGCTTAAAAATCTTGACATATTTTTAAAAAATGGTCGGGGAGAGGAGATTTGAACTCCCGACTTCTTGGTCCCGAACCAAGCGCGC
>DBZJ01000084.1:0-6807 GCA_002311635.1 Syntrophaceae bacterium UBA1163 | reverse complement strand
AGCGCGCTACCAGGCTGCGCTACTCCCCGAATCGTTGAAGGACGTTAGATGAATGGTGCAGATTAGCGTTTTCGTGTATGATTAAGATACAAGATTTGCTGTGAAATGTCCAGATGTTTGTGCGCGAGGTTGGTTGACAATCTCAGAGCGATTAAGTTAAGAAAAATCAATTGATCAAAAAGGCCGGAGGAGACGATGAAGATTGAATTTATTCAAGCAAGAGATTTGCCGGATGCGTGGTTTCAGTGTGTCTATAATATCTTTGATAAAGGATTTGAATATACGATTGACCGAGGGAGCTTCAAGGGGCATAAAAGGATCGAATATGATTATATGGTTGTCCAGATCACGCATCCCGCGACAAGACCCCTTATCCCTGACATTCCTCCGGGATGCAACGTCCCCCCTCCCACCTCCATGGAATATGTGGAACAGTACATTGAAAAGTTGATCACCTCAAGGAAGGATGTTCACGAAGCTTACACGTACGGAGAAGATCTTGAGAAACAGATTGATGAGGTCATTCGCATGTACCGGGAAGAGGGGCTGAATACCAACCAAGCCTATATGGCGGTGGGCAATGCCAGTTCGATTTTGCTTGAGGACCCGCAATGCCTTCGCGGCGTCGATACGCGCGTTCGTGACGGAAAACTCCATTTCATGCTCTATTTCCGCTCGTGGGACTTGTGGGCTGGGTTCCCGTCCAATCTCGCCGGCCTTCAGCTGTTGAAAGAGTACATGGCAAAGGAGATAGGAGTCGAAGACGGAGAGATCATTGCCTGCAGCAAGGGACTTCATATCTATGACTATTGTTGGGATCTGGCCAAGACAAGAACCGGAAGAACGAAGTAGCACCCTTGCGGCCCCCCGGTCATTTCAACCTGTTGGATGTAACAGATGGTTTGCCAAAAGCTATTCTCCCTGCAAGGAGGGATATGGATTTTAAGCTTTCTACTGAACAAGAGATGATCAGGGCCTTGTGCAGGAATTTTTCCAAGAATGAAATCATGCCTATCGCGGAAGAATTGGACGCAACCGGCCAATTCCCGTATGAAGTATGGAAAAAAATGGGCGACCTGGGTATTTGCGGAATTCCTTTTCCTGAAGAGTGCGGCGGAGGCGGGCTGGATTGGCTCTCCATGATCATTGCCATCGAGGAGATCAGTCGTGGAGACGCTTCCTTAGGCACCTCCCTCGTAGATTCCGTAACGCTCCCGATGAACCTCCTTTGCACCCTCGGGACAGAAGATCAGAAAAAGAAATGGCTGATGCCTTTGGCAACAGGGGAAAAGATCGGCGCCTTCGGGTTGACCGAAGCTCAGGCCGGTTCGGATACCAGTGCGATTCGGACGAGAGCCGTTCTGAAAGATGAGGAATGGGTCATCAACGGGACGAAGCAATTCATCACCAACGCAGGCCTCAAGCATAACAGCCTGGTGATCATTGCCGCTGTGACAGGGGAGGAGGAGAGAGGAAGGAAGAAAGTTTCCAACTTCATCGTCCCGACGGGGGTGGGCGGTTATAATTTCGGTCAGAAGTACAATAAGATGGGATATCGTTCTTCGGAAACCAGAGAGCTGATTTTTGACGACTGCCATATTCCAAAGGAAAATATTCTCGGCAACCCCGATAAAGGGATCTCCCAATTTCTGATGGCTCTCCAGACCAGTCGCATTGGGTTTGCGGCCCATTCCGTAGGATTGGCCCAGGCCATCTTCGATGTGTCGTTGTCGTATGCCCGGGAGAGGGAACAGTTCGGGAGAGCTATCAGCAAGTTTCAGGCTGTCCAATTCAAGCTCGCGGACATGGCCATGGAGGTTGAATTAGCACGATTGATGGTTTATAAGGCGGCGTGGCAGAAAGACCAGGGGCAGAATTATTTTGCCGCTTCTACCTTTGCCAAGCTGTTTGCTTCGGAGACGGCGAAGCGCTGCGCAGACAGGGGGGTACAAATCCACGGAGGATACGGATTGATGGACGAATATCCGATCTCCCGCTATTGGCGGGAGGTGAAATTTGAGGAGATTTTGGATGGAACATCAGAAATTCAAAGGTCAAACATCGCCAAAAGGGTTTTGAAACTCTAAGAGGGAAGTTCCCACCGTTTGCCTACTGATCGTCGTTTCCTCTTTCCACATAGGCATACGCACTGTGATTGTGGATCGACTCGAAGTTTTCAGATTCCACAGTAAACCACGTGATGTTTACATCCTTCTTCAATCGTTTTGCGATCTCTCGCACCACATCCTCCACAAACATCGGGTTTTCGTAGGCCTTTTCCGTCACAAATTTTTCGTCCGGCCTTTTTAGGATGGAATAGAGATCGCAGGAGGCACAATCCTCAACCAGTTGGACGATGTCTTCAATCCAGATGAATTTCTTGAATCGTAGGTTGACCGTGACGAGGGACCGTTGATTGTGTGCCCCGAACTGGCTGATCTCTTTTGAGCAGGGGCATACGGTGGTGATGGGAACTACGATTCCGACATAAAAGTCGTCCTCTTCGTTGCTCGAGCCGCAGAAGCGGCAGATATACTCCATCAAGCTCCTGGACTTCGTAACAGGAGCTTCCTTCTCTATGAAATAAGGAAATTCTACTTCCAAGTGAGCGGTCTCTGCTTTCAGCTTCCGCTTGACCTCCGTCAAAATTGTCGAGAAAGTTTTGATAGCGATATGCCCCTTGTATTTATTGAGAATTTCGACAAAGCGGCTCATATGGGTCCCCTTGAAACGATGGGGAAGACCCACATACATATTGACACTGGCCACGGTGTGCTGGAACCCTTTCGCCTTATCCAAGACCGTGATGGGATAACGGATGTTTTTCACTCCGACCTTATTGATCTCGATTCTTCGATGGTCCTTCCGATTCTGAATATCATTCATGGTTACCTCCCGAAATAGGTGGCGCTGGAAGTCTCCGACTCCCATGCGGTCACTCTTTTGAGGGTCACGGAATGTCCCTTCAATTCGGTCTTCATTCTGTCAAAAATATACTTTGCAATATTTTCAGAGGAAGGTTCCGTTCCCGAAAAATAGCGAAGATCGTTGAGGTACGTATGATCCAGAGGCTTCAGGACTTTGTCCACCTTCCGCTTCAAGATACCGAAATCGATCACCAGCCCGTCCTTGCCTACACGGTTGGACACAACGGAGACCTCCACCTTCCAATTGTGGCCGTGAAGTTCTTCGCATTTTCCCTGAAGATAACGTAATCGGTGTGCGCCGGAGAAGTGTGAGTGGACGGAGATCTCATACATGGCCATTTTCCTTTCCAGGAATGCATAGACGCGTTCCTACAAGGGTTAATCTGCCAGCATTATCCGGGGGAATTTTTCAAAAGTTAAACCCTCCTGTTTAACTATTTGAATTTTATAACTCCATCTCCGTTCTTAGTCAATCCTCGAATTTTACAGTTTAACCCCTTTCTGTTATATTATCCCAATAACCCCGCTCTGCTCCCCTTAATCCCCCTTTTAATTTAAGGGGTAATGAAAGGGGGTTGAAATGGGAATGAAAGCGAGGTAAGAAGC
The DNA here is from genome assembly GCA_002311635.1 of Syntrophaceae bacterium UBA1163. Taxonomy (GTDB): domain Bacteria; phylum Desulfobacterota; class BSN033; order BSN033; family UBA1163; genus UBA1163. The sequence goes on along the minus strand of DBZJ01000084.1, from coordinate 3,274 downwards.
TAAGAAAAAATGGAGCTACCTCTTCGGTACATCTTGACGGTTTCAGAACTCACTCAACAGATCAAGGACGTCCTTGAAAATAGATTTTCCGACGTCTGGGTCGAGGGAGAGATTTCAAACCTCAGGCTCCCACCTTCCCGCCACATCTACCTTACCCTGAAAGATGAGTTTAGTCAGGTTCGTGCTGTCCTGTTTAGAACGCAGGCCCGCGCTCTTCGGTTCGTCCCTAAAGACGGGCTTCATGTTATTTGCAAAGGAAGGGTCAGCCTTTATGAAAAGAGGGGAGACTATCAGCTGATTTTGGAATCCGTAGAGCCCAAAGGAATAGGGGCTCTCCAACTGGCTTTTCTCCAATTGAAAGAGAAGCTTGAGAAAGAAGGGCTTTTCGACCCAGCCCGAAAGAAACCGATCCCAATGGTTCCGCAAAGAATTGGGATCATTACTTCCCCTACCGGAGCCGTGATCCAGGATATGGTCCGTATTCTCGAAAGGAGATTTGAAAATCTTCATATCATTCTTTATCCGGTCCGAGTTCAGGGGGAGGAGGCTTCCTCAGAGATCGCTGAGGCTGTAGACTATTTTAATACATCGATGGACGTCGACGTCATCATTGTCGGCCGGGGCGGAGGCTCGCTCGAGGACTTATGGGCGTTTAATGAAGAGAGGGTCGCGAGAGCAATTTATCACTCCAAAATCCCCGTCATCTCCGCTGTGGGCCATGAGACCGATTACACGATTGCGGATTTTGTAGCCGATCTAAGAGCCCCTACGCCCTCTGCGGCGGCAGAATTGGTGGTCAGGGACAGAAGGGAGATAGAAAACACCCTCCATTATCTGGAGGGCCGTTTGAAGAGCCAAATTCTCCAGACCTTACAGGAATACCGGGTCCATTTATCCCATCTGATAAAGATTCTTAAGGAACCTGGAAAGAAGGTCGAGCAATATTTTTTGAGGGTTGATGATTTTGTCAGCCGACTCCAATTTTTCGCTGCATGGACTCTCAAAAGAAAGAAGGAAAAATGTCTTCATCTGAGTGAAAGCCTGCTTTTTCGTAGTCCGGTCCAAAGGGTGAAGAGCCTCCGGTCCATTGTTTCGGAGATCAGAAGGAGGCTATTGCAGGGCACGAGATTTTCCTTGGAGATTCAACGGCAGGGGGTTGCGGCAATTTTGGGCAAGCTCGATTCGTTAAGCCCCCTTTCTATCCTCCAAAGGGGGTACAGCATCACGCGCGAGCTTCCTTCGTTGCAAATCTTACGAGAGGCGACCCATGTGGCACAGGGAGACAAAGTGGAGGTAACACTCTATAGAGGGGCTTTGCTCTGCAGTGTGGAAAAAACGCAAAAACCTTGACGGCCATAGGATCAAAGAATTAAAATGTATATTTATACGAATTTTGAACCTCTCTCTCCAACGGCTTAGGGTAGATAGAGCCGACAAGGAATGGAAATGCCAAGAGAAAAATTTGAAGACGCCCTCAATAAACTGGAAAAGATCGTTTCTAAATTAGAGGAAGGAGATCTTCCTTTGGAAGAATCCTTGAGACTCTTTGAGGAGGGAATCCGGCTTTCGCGGTTTTGCAACCAGAAGCTGGACGAGGCAGAGAAAAAAGTGGAGATTCTATCGAAGGGCAAGGATGGTACCCTGAGGACACGTCCGTTTGATCCTTCGACAGGCTCAGGACGAGCTCCATCGGCAGGCTCTGGAGAGGCTCCTCTATCCGACTCGAACGAGGAGGAGGAAGGGTAGAGCAATGTCAAACGACAAGATTCACTGTTCAAATGAAGCTCAAATTCCAAAGTTCAAAACATCAACCTTTTTGATATAAGGAATAGTGACCGATGGGGAAGGTATTAGATCAGATAAACACCTCGCAGGATGTCAAAAAATTGGACCCTGAAGAGTTGGAGCTACTCTGCCATGAGATACGGAAAGAGATCCTTTCCGTTGTTTCAAAAAACGGGGGACACCTGGCTTCGAACTTAGGGGTGGTAGAACTGACTATTGCCCTCCACTATGTTTTCGACTTCCCGAGGGATAAAGTCGTATGGGATGTGGGCCATCAAAGTTACGTTCATAAGCTTTTAACGGGTAGGAGGGATCGCTTTCACACCCTGAGACAGTACGGAGGGATAAGCGGCTTTCCGAAGAGGGAGGAGAGCCCCTACGACACCTACGATTCCGGACATAGCGGTACCTCCATCTCCTCGGCCCTTGGGATGGCGGAGGCCCTGAGGCTCAAAGGCGAAGCGGGAAAGGTGATCGCCGTGATCGGGGATGGGTCCATGACCGCAGGTGTTGCCTTTGAAGGCCTTAATCAGACAGGACATGTTGATCAAGATCTCATCGTGATTCTGAATGACAATGAGATGTCCATCTCTCCGAACGTCGGAGCTCTCTCCTCTTATCTCAACCGGCTCATGACGGGTCAATTTGCGTACCGGTTCCGGGGTGAAATAAAGAATTTCTTGGAAAGCCTTCCTCCCCGGATCGGCAAGAAACTCCTCCGTTTTGCCAAACACGCGGAGGAATCGCTAAAAGGCCTCCTCATACCCGGACTGCTTTTCGAAGAATTGGGTCTGCAATATATCGGACCGATCGACGGCCACCGCATGGATTATCTGATCGAGACCTTTCAGAATATCAGGAAATTGAGGGGACCCATTCTCGTCCACGTGATCACCCAAAAGGGAAAAGGATATCCTCCTGCGGAGACGAGTCCGGACCGTTTTCATGGCGTCCCGCCCTTTGTCATTGAGACGGGAGAACTCAGAAGCAGTCTGGGGAATCCTCCGAGTTATACGGAGGTCTTTGGAGAAACGCTCTGTCAATTAGCGAGGGAGAACAGGCGACTGGTTGCCATCACGGCCGCCATGCAGAGCGGAACAGGTCTGGAGGAATTTGCAAGGTGCTTCCCCGATCGATTTTACGATATCGGCATCGCGGAACAGCATGCGGTTACCTTTGCGGCAGGGCTTGCCCTTGAGGGGATGAAGCCTGTGGTCGCCATCTATTCCACCTTTTTGCAGAGGGCTTACGACCAGGTCCTTCAGGATGTTTGTCTCCAAAATCTTCCGGTCGTCTTCGCGCTGGACCGGGGAGGCATCGTGGGAGAAGATGGACCCACCCATCAGGGCCTGTTTGACTTCTCTTACCTCCGCCATATGCCCAATCTTGTCATCATGGCCCCCAAAGATGAAAATGAATTCCAGCACATGATCAAGACTGCAGCGGAGTGTCCCTTCCCTACGGCATTTCGGTATCCGAGGGGGAAAGG
>DBZJ01000240.1:3494-41485 GCA_002311635.1 Syntrophaceae bacterium UBA1163 | reverse complement strand
CATTTAATGTGAGGCAATTCGATTGCAGCAAATCAGTTGATAAGAACCCAATCCTTTGATAAGATGTTGAAAATTCAGTGGTCTGGCATAATAATGAAAGAATGATGTATGAAAATCCGTGATATAATAAGAATGATAGAAGCAGAGGGTTGGTATTTGGTTGAGACAAAAGGAAGTCATAGGCAATATAAACATCCAAAAATTCCGGGCCGAGTCACAATTGCTGGGCATCCCAACGATGATTTGGGTCCAGGTACTCTCAATAGTATTTTAAAACAGGCAAAGTTGAAGGAGGTCAAGTAGAAATGTATCGTTTTCTTATTGTGATCGAAAAGGCAGGCGGCAACTATTCAGCCTACTCACCTGATTTGCCCGGCTGTATAGCAACAGGAACTACTCGTGAAGAGGCAGAGCAGAATATGTACCAGGCCATTGAAATGCATATTAACGGATTGCGTGAAGATGGGTTGCCCGTTCCTGAATCAACTTCCTTTGCAGAGTATGTAGCTATCCAGTAAAAGTTTGGAAATCCCAACCTCATCTTCATCCATCTCTCCGGGAAGTGAAGGCTTCATCCATAAAAAAGTTGGCCCATCTTAATGCGGAATGGCGATTGCGAATTGTAAAGACGAATTCCAGGGGCATTGGATCATTTGGGATAATAAAGGAAAAACGTGTTGAGGTCTGTTTTGTCCTCTAAAGCTAATTCGCCTAACCTGAATATAATTGATTCTGCCTTCGAAGCTTTCCGCCAGGCGAATCGGCAGCATCTCCACAATATCTGGCGGAGGGCTCAATCCGGGCACCTGGATGGTTTGAGCGAAGAAGAGGGACGGCTGGCCGAAGTCATGCTCGCGCACTCGGACGAGTATTTTAACCAATTTGAATTTGCCGATGTTTTAGCGGATCGCGAGTTCAACCCCGAAGGCGAAGTCAATCCGTTCATGCATGTGGCGCTCCATGCTCTCTTAGAAAAGCAGGTGAAGGATCATGAACCCATCGAGGCGCTCCAATTTTACAACGCGATGCTTAAGAACAAGTGTACAGCACATGAAGCGACCCACCTTCTTATGGGAATACTGCTTAAGTTTCTATTTCCTATCTTGAAGAAGAGAAGTAGATTTGATCTCGACGGCTATCGCAAGCTTCTGAAGATATACAAGACGCGAAAACCAGACAAAATCATGGCATTTCTTGAGAGCGAACCAGATTCTTCCGACGCTGAAGAAGTGGACGAAAAGAAGTTTCAGGTTTTTGATGAGATGCGATCCGCCATGAAAGGACAGGCCTTTGAATCCATCGAGAAAGCCCAAGCCTTTGCGGATGCCTGGCTGGAAAAGAAAAATGCAGAGCCGAAGTCCGAATTTCTTGGATTATCCCCGGAGCAGATGCGTCGCTTACTTTATCGAGCTTTTGAGGAAACTTCAGACATTGTGACGCTCAACAGGAAACTTTCCAGTGAGAAGGTCCTGGAAATACCAATTGTCAAGGAAGCGGTCTATTTCTTAAAACGGCTCGGAGAGCTGCAACCTCTCAAGGCAACGGCCAAGGGAAATCTTCCGCGAGCTTTTGCCTGTGAAATTCATAACCGATTTCCTGAGGATCCAGATTTCCCATGGCCTATTGTGTCGGAACAAGACGATATGAGATTGTCATCATTGCGGCATATCCTGGAGATGTGCGGATGGGTTAGGAAACGAAATCAGAAGTTTTATTTGACAAAAAAAGGAAAGATTTTGAGTGAAAAGGGGGTTGGTCCGGACGATTTTCACCATCTGTTCCAGACCTATACGCGAAAGTTTAACTGGGCATCCAGAGATCTTTACCCCGAACTTGATATCATTCAGCAGGCATTTCTATTTTCTTGTTATATTCTGCATATAAAGGCAAAGACCTGTGCCAATGCGAATGAATTATCCACTTACTTTATTCAAGCTTTTCCCGCAGTGATCAATGCTGAAGAAAGAGATCTATCATCGGAAGAGTCCCTTCAACTTGCGCAACATTCCTTTTACGTTCGGTTTATTGAACGCTTCTGCGAATATTTCGGGTTGGTGACGATCGAAAAGAAAGAGAAAAGGTCACTCCAACTCGACTACTTAATAAGAACAACTCCTTTCTTTGACGAAATGTTCCAATGGAAATGAGGGAGGAGATGCGATCATTATAGGAACTGTACGGTTGAATTTTCTAAAGCTTCAAAGCACTAATACAAACGCATTTAGTTTTTTGACATAGGCCCCCTCACCTTCCCCTCTCCCCGCTGGGGAGAGGGATAGGGTGAGGGGCGATGGCGTTGGATGTAATGAGATTTATTGCGTTTGTATTAGCATATTCATAAGATATAATGTCTCCCGTCGCTGTTTCTTTATAGGCTTTCTCGTCATGGGAAAAGTCGGCATCCCGCCTTTCCCTACCCAAAATGCCTTAGAAATTTGAAAATGCTGTATTGTCAAAAACGCTCATGATGAGCACAATTGGGAGATGATTTCAGGTTTAGCGAATGTGGTTAAATCGGAACCGGTTTTTATTCGAGGAAAAATACAAATTTGACAATAGGCCAAAAATCAATTAATATTCAATAATTATTTTAGTCTGGAGGCGTCTGATGTATGCGGTGGTGAAAACCGGGGGGAAGGAATACCGGGTCTCCAAAGGAGACCTCATCCGGGTAGAGAAGTTGGAGGGAAAAGCAGGAGATCAGGTGGAATTGAAAGATGTCCTGATGGTCTCCAAAGAAGGAGAAGCGCTGGTCGGAACTCCCCTTCTGGCCAATGTCGTCATCAAGGGGGAGATCGTTCAAGAAGGTAAAGGGAAAAAGGTCTTGACCTACAAGATGAAAAGAAGGAAGAATTATCGGCGGTTCAAGGGGCATCGCCAAACATATACTTATCTGAAAGTGAACGATATTTTATTGAGCTAGTAACAACTTATCGATTTGCCGTGAACCATGTAAAGTTCACGGCTATCCTGAACTACATGAAGTCCAAGTGAAACCCTGAACTCCACGTAGTTCAGGGGGAGGTAAGCAATGGCACACAAGAAAGCGGGAGGAAGCTCCCGAAACGGCAGAGATAGTGCAGGGCAGCGTCTGGGCGTCAAACGATTCGGTGGGCAATCGGTCCAGGCGGGAAGCATCTTGGTCCGTCAAAAAGGGACCCGGATTCATCCCGGAGAAAATGTAGGGTTGGGAAAGGATTACACCCTCTTTGCCAGAATTGACGGGATCGTCAAATATGAGAAGAAAGGAAGAGATAAGAAACAGGTGAGTGTCTACGCCTCCTGAACCACGTTGGATTCAGGACGTTACCCCCGAAGCGTTGCGTGCAGGACAAGTATTTAATTCAGGGTTCACTCCCAAGCCTGACATGGTTTGGGACCTCCATTCGGCCTGTAATTCGTCGATGATGAAATTTGTGGATGAAGCAAGGATCCATGTGAAGGCGGGCGATGGTGGAGATGGTTGTGTCAGTTTTCGGAGAGAACGGTTTATCCCCAGAGGAGGTCCAAACGGCGGTGATGGAGGAAAAGGCGGGGACGTGATCCTTCAGACCGACGCTCAACTGGTCACCCTTCTCGATTTAACCTACCCCAAACAGTTTCGCGCCCAAAAAGGAAATCACGGTAGAGGAAAAGATCAAACCGGAAAGAACGGAGAGGATCTCGTCATTCGAGTTCCGGTCGGAACCCTCATCCGAGAGGATCAGACGGAAGAAGTCCTGCAAGACTTTCTGTTTGATGGCCAACGATTTGTGGCGGCAGAGGGGGGTCGCGGCGGTCGGGGAAATGCCCGATTTGCCACGCCCACGCTGCGTGCGCCCCGCCGTGCCGACAAAGGTGAAAAAGGACAGGAGCGTTGGTTACGCCTTGAACTGAAGCTTCTCGCCGACGTGGGGCTGATCGGCTATCCCAATGCGGGGAAATCAACTCTCCTCTCCAGAATCTCATCTGCCAGACCCAAGATCGCAGACTACCCCTTCACCACGCTTGTTCCCAGCCTGGGGGTGGTAAACCGGGAAGATCACCTGTCCTTTGTCGTGGCGGACATTCCAGGATTAATCGAAGGCGCCTCGAAAGGGGTCGGGCTGGGACTGTCCTTTCTTCGGCATATAGAACGGACACGCCTTCTCATCCATGTCTTGGACGTCTCGGAAGGACCTTCTCGCGATGCCGTCAACGACTTTCAGGCTCTTAACCGTGAACTGAATGCCTATGACCCGTCGCTTCAGAAAAAAAAGCAATTCCTTGCCCTCAATAAAATAGACCTTCCGTCGGTTCGGGAAAGGGCGACAGATATCGAGAATCAATTTAAGAAAATGGGACATCGACTTTATTTGATCTCCGGCCAAACAGGGGAGGGCGTGGAAGAACTGCTGGAGGATGTGTCCCGGACAATCGAATCCATTTCAAGCCAGGGCCATGAAGAGCAGGGATATTCGTAAAGAGATACTGGGAAAAGGAAGAAGAATCGTCGTGAAGGTGGGCTCCAGTATTTTGGCCTCTGTGGAGAAGGGGCTCCATTACGAGGTCTTTTCCCGTTTGACCAAAGAGATTTCGGATCTGAAGCGCCAGGGTTATGAGATCGTTCTGGTTTCCTCCGGAGCCATCGCTGCCGGAATGGAGAAATTGGGCTACAAGGCCCGCCCCCAAGATATTACACAGAAACAGGCCACAGCCGCCGTAGGCCAGACCCGGTTAATGAATATCTATGAGAGCTACTTCTCACGCTACCAGCAGATGGTCGCTCAGGTTCTTCTGACGCGCGACGACTTGAGCCATCGGCAGAGGTTCCTCAATGCCCGCAATACCCTGCTGGCCCTTCTCGAGCTCGGAATCATCCCCGTCATCAATGAAAACGATACCGTGGCGGTGGACGAGATCAAATTTGGTGATAATGATAACCTCTCCGCACTGATCACCAACCTGGTCGGAGCGGACCTTCTCATCATCCTGACAGACATCGATGGTCTTTGTGATGCCGACCCGAGGGTGAACCCGCACGCCCGATGTATTTCTCTGGTGGAGGAGATTGACACGGAGGTGGAGGGGATCGTCGGAGAAACGAAAAGCGAGATGAGCGTGGGAGGCATGATCAGCAAGGTTCAAGCCGCCAGAAAAGCATCCCGCTTCGGAATTCCAACGGTAGTGGCCCGGGGGACCAAAGAAAGAGTTCTGCACCAGATCTTGAGGGGAAAGGAGATCGGAACGCTGATCCTTCCGAAAGCGGAGGCACTGAGCAGCCGGAAACATTGGATTGCTTTCAACCCGAAACCAAAGGGCGACGTGATTGTAGACGACGGGGCAAAGAAAGCCGTTGTCCAGAAGGGAAAGAGCCTGCTCCCGTCCGGCGTGGTCAAGATCAGGGGGAGCTTCGATCGGGGGGATCTTGTCACCTGTTTGGGACCTCGTGGAAAAGAGTTCGCCAGGGGGTTGGTGAACTACAGCGCCGCAGAGCTCGAAAAAATCAAAGGCCTCCGAAGCGACCGGATCGAATCCACTCTTGGCTATAAATATTGTGATGAAGTGATCCACCGGGATGACTTGGTCGTTTTATGAAAAAGAAAATAAATTTTACGACAGAGGTAAGAGGGATGGCCAGAAAGGCACGGGAGGCCTCTCGCCTGCTGGCCCGGCTTTCCACCGCCGCAAAAAACAAAGCCTTGCTCGCAATGGCGGAGGATTTGGAGCGGAGCCAGGAACGGCTGATGAAAGAAAACCGAAAGGATCTCGCCGCGGGCAAAAAGGCACATCTTTCTCCCTCATTGATCGACCGCCTAAGACTGACCCCTTCGGTCATCCAGGGAATGGCAGAAGGGCTCCGGGAGGTGGCTCGTCTTCCTGATCCGGTGGGCGAGGTCATCCGGATGTGGAGGAGACCCAGCGGCCTGACGGTTGGAAGGATGAGGATCCCCCTTGGCGTCATCGGAATCATTTATGAATCGAGGCCGAACGTCACGGCGGATGCCTCCGGCCTCTGCCTTAAGTCGGGCAACAGCGTGATCCTGAGGGGAGGGTCAGAAGCCTTTCATTCCAATCAGGCGATCGGACAACTTCTCCGAAACGTTCTCGTTGAGACAGGACTCCCCCAGGAAGCGATCCAGATTTTCCCCCACACCGACAGGGAGGCTATCCGGGAGATGCTTCAGTTGGAGGGGGATATCGATCTCATCATCCCCAGGGGAGGGGAGGAGCTCATTCGATTCGTCACAAGACATTCGAAGATTCCTGTCATCAAGCATTATAAGGGAGTCTGCCACATCTTCGTGGATGAGACCGCCGATCTGGAGATGGCCACCCGGGTCTGCCTCAATGCAAAAGTCCAGAGACCGGGCGTGTGCAATGCGATGGAGACCCTGCTCGTTCATCAAAAGGTGGCAAATCGATTTCTTCCGAAGGTGGCGAAAGCCCTTCAGAGGGAAGGCGTCGAACTGAGGGGATGTTCTCAGACAAGGAAGATTCTCTCCCACATTAAGGAGGCCCGCGAGGAGGATTGGTCTCAAGAATATTTAGACCTCATTCTTTCCGTTAAGGTGGTGAAGGGAATCGAAGAAGCCGCCGAGCACATTGCAAGGTATGGCTCGTCTCACACCGAAGCGATCCTCACCTCAGATTATCGGAATGCACAGAGGTTTCTGAGAGAAGTCAACTCCTCGTGTGTCCTGGTGAATGCCTCGACGAGATTCAATGACGGGTTCGAGCTGGGTCTGGGCGCAGAGATCGGGATCAGTACCTCCAAACTCCACGCCTTCGGCCCCATGGGGCTGGAGGAATTGACGACGACTAAATTTATCGTATACGGAGAAGGACAAGTACGAAAATAAAACCGCGTAGAGCAGAGCGCATAGAGCATAGCGCTGAAATCTTTTCACGCCATGCGCTTTGCGCTATGCCCCATGCTGTCTATTAAAAAGGGGAGGATTGAGAAATAGAGAAAGAATCCACAGGTAGGAGGATTGGGCTGTTTGGGGGCACCTTCAACCCCATCCATCTGGGTCACCTCAGAGGTGCGGAAGAAATTTGCGAGGCATTTCAGCTCGAGGAGGTTGTCTTCATCCCTTCCTCTGTCCCGCCCCATAAGGCGTCAGAAAAAATGATCGAAGCCGAGCATAGACTGGAGATGGTGAGATTGGCCACCCGAAGTAATCCACATTTTTCAACCAGTGACGTCGAGCTCTCAAGGCCTGGAAAATCTTACTCCATCGATACCATCCGGTTTTTCAGAGAGAGAGGCCTGGATGCCCTTTTCTTCATCTTGGGGAGCGACGCCTTTGTAGAGATCGAGACGTGGAAGGAATGTCAAACTCTCTTTTCTCTTTGCGACTTTATCGTAATGACAAGGCCGGGGTCTCAAAAAAACAGTTTCTCCTCACCCGTCCCCGAGGCCCTGATCCCAAGCTTTCGATATGCCCCGAGAGAGAATGCTTGGATCCATCTTTCAGGGCACCTGCTCTATTTTAAAGAGATCTCGTTTCTCGACATCTCCTCCACAAAGGTCAGGGAATTGATTGAAAAAAGGCGGTCGGCCAGGTATTTGATCCCTGCCGAGGTGGAGGCCTATGTTCAGAAGCTCGGGCTTTATCGAAGGAGCCTGTGAATAATTTTTTATTTGTCAACAGAATTTTTTCTGGTATAATGCTACATTCAAATTCATCTTTCAGGAGGATATGACCACCGACTCAAAAACAAAGTCTCTGCTCTGCCTGGAGGCGGCGCTTGAAAAGAAGGCCTTAGACCCGGTTCTTCTTGAGTTGAAAGGGAGAACCTCTTTTACCGATTATTTTCTGCTCTGCACCGGCAAATCGGATCGTCAGGTTCAAGCCATTGCGCAGGGAATCGACGAGGCTCTTAAGAAGAAAGGCATTCGACCTCTTGGCCAGGAAGGTATGACCGAGGGAAAATGGGTTTTGATGGACTACGAGGATGTGGTCGTTCACATCTTTCTGGAACCTGTGAGGAAATTTTACGATTTGGAAGGGCTTTGGATCGACGCCCCGCGAATGGATATCCAAAAAGGAGGAAGCATTGGCTAAAGGAAAGGTAAAATCCAAAGTGAAATCCAAAGCCAAGCCCCCGGTGAAAGCCCGAGTCGAGCAGAACAAGGGACTGGAGAAGGTCGACAAGAGGACGATCGCGAGGTTCAAAAAAATTCTTCTCAAGGAGCGGGAGCAGATCGTCGGGGAGGTCAAACAGATTGTTGAATCCTCAAAGGAAATGGGGCAAGATGGTATTCAGGACATCGGGGATGAGGCGGCCAATATTTATAACAAACAAGTCCTACTCAGCCTGAATGAGAACGAGCGATTGAGGCTGAAAGAGGTGGATGAATCGCTGGATCGTATTGAGAACGGGACTTACGGGATCTGCGAGGAATGCGGAGGTCCTATCAGTTTGAAAAGACTTGAGGTTCGACCGGTGGCGAAATATTGCGTTCCATGCTTAACCAAACTGGAAAAAGGAAAGTCATAGGCGATGTCAGTCAGACTTTTATTGAGCTTCCTTTTTATCGTGCTGGCCTTCTTTCTTTGGATTTCGTTCGAGAATCCCCTCGGGGTCGAGTTCCACTTTTTCAGCAAGACGTTTGAAACGGAACTCTCCATCCTCATGATCTCCTCATTTGTATTGGGTGCGATGTTGGTCTTCATCGGCACCTTGGCTCGGGACACCAAACGGGCCGTTGAAGACTATCTGAAATCTCGTGAAAAAAGGAAGGGGGAATCCCTCAAAGAGGAATTGAATAAGGGGATGGATGTTTTTCTACGGGGGGATCTGGCCAAGGCCAAAGCCCACTTCATCGAGGTGCTCAAGAGAGATCCTATGCAAATCGATCTCTATCTCCGGCTTTCGGAGATCGCCCTTCACGATGGCCATGATCAGGATGCCCTGCATTGGTTGGGAAGGGCGGAGCTGATCGACATGCGGAATATGGACATCCTCCTCCGTCAGGCAGCGGTATACCAACGCATGAAGCGATTCGACGAGGCCATCCGCATTCTGAACCGGGCCATCGGCTTGGATGAGACGAATCTCAAAGCATTAAAAAGTCTGAGACAGATCTACCTGGATAGCCGAAGGTGGGAGGAGGCGATCCGAGTCCAAAGATCGATTCTCAAATTTACCAAGGGGAAACAGGCCGAGGAGGAGGAGACCCTTTTCTATTTGGGGTTGAAATATGAGCGTGCCAGAGATCTTTTGAGCCACGGAGGGGAACAGGATCTGGAGAATGCCCTAAAAGAAGTGAAAGAGATCGTTCGAGAAAGGAAGACCTTCGAGCCAGGATTTGTGCTGCTGGGCGATCTTTACCTCCGCATAGGAAGATGGGCTTCTGCCGGGAAGGTCTGGGGAAAGAGTTTCACCCGATTCAAATCCATCGTCTTCGTCCTTCGCTTGGAAGAGCTTTATCTTAGTCGAGAAGATCCAAGCACCCTCCTCCGTATCTACCAAAGGGTCCTTGAACACGATCCCGAGAATTGGGTGCTTGCTTTCTTCTATGCCAAGCTCTGTTTGAGGCTGGAAATGCTGGATGAAGCTCTTGATGAGATCAACGAAATTGGTCTCAGGATGAAGGATTTCCCCGCCCTTCACAGGCTTCTTGCGGAAATCTACCTCCACAAAAAAGACTTCGGCCGAGCAGCTCAAGAATTTGAAAAGATGTTCGAATTGAGCGGGACGTCCTACCTCTCCTTTTTTTGCAGCACCTGCGAGAGAGAATCGAAAAAGTGGATTGCCTATTGCCCCCAATGTCATCAGTGGAGCACGTATACGATCAAGGAAGCCGAGAAAGCAATCTCTTCGCCTTCTCCACCTTTTTCCTGAACCCCGTTAGAAATTCAAGCGGGGCATCAAACCCCGCCGGAATTATTCTGGGACCTAATCCCGCCGTAGGCGGGACTGCCGAACGGCGGGCCATCACTTCTAACGGGGCTCATCGTCATTTTCCTTATTCCATTCAGCCACCATGTCTATCCCGCCTGCGGCCTCCTGCCGGCGGGCAGGTGCAGGCAGGTATAAACGGGTACGAATCATGGGACTTCAATCAACCCTCTTCCAGTTCTTTCTCCCTCCGCAATGCCCCTGTTGCGAAAAATTTTCAGAAGAAGGTGAACAAGGGTTCTGCTCGAATTGTCTCTCCCAGATCCGCTGGATCGAACCTCCCTTCTGTTCAATTTGTGGAATTCCTTTTATCTCTCAAGAGGTCAAGACCCATCCCTGCGGTGCTTGTGTGACCCATACGAGATATTTTACAATGGCCAGGGCTTTGGGTGCCTTCGAAGGCTCTCTTCAGGAAGCCATCCACCGTTGGAAATATGAGGGAAAGACTTACCTCACCTCTTTTTTCGCGGAATGGATAGCGGAGGGGTTGAACCGTTATTGGAAGCCGGGCTCTCTGGACCTTCTGATCCCTGTCCCGCTGCACCCCCTGCGATTGAGGGAAAGAGGATTCAATCAAGCCCTCCTCCTTGTGAAGGACTTAAGCCACCGGACAGGAATTCCTTACCGTAAAAAGATCCTTCAAAAAAGGAAACCCACCATTCCCCAAGTGAATCTCGGCGGTGTGGAAAGGGAAAAGGGGGTGAGGGGGACTTTCTATGTTGCCGACAAAGAAGAACTGCGGGGAACGTCGGTTCTCTTAGTCGATGACGTTTACACCACTGGAGCTACGGTCAACGAATGCTCGAAGGTGTTGCTGGGAGGGGGCGCAGAAAGAGTAGATGTCCTCACGCTGGCCCATGCTCTCAGAAGTTCGTAATTTGGAAGGGTTCAAGGGTTCTAGGAGCCAAGGGGTCTAGTGAAACAATAAAAACTTCGGTACAAGAAATCCTAAACACTTGAACCCTCGACCCCTTGAATCCGTTGAGCCCTATAAGAGAAAAAAATGAGCCGTCGAAAAAAATGGACCCTTCTCTGGATATTGATTCCGATCGTAGCCCTCGGAACCCTCGCGGTGTTATCCGTCCACTATCTCCTCGACCCTAATATCTACGGGACCATCCTTCAGAAGTCCTTAACGAGCGCCCTGGACAGAGAAGTCTCCATTGGGAAGGCAAAGATAGATTTATGGGGCGGCGTGGGAATGGCGTTTGAAGACCTGCGGGTCAGGGATCGCTCCCTGACCTTCGACCTCCTTCGGTCCGAGAGACTGATTCTAAGGGTTAAGCTTCTGCCTCTTCTCAAGAGAAAAATCGAATGGAAACGAATTGTCTTGGATCGGCCCACGCTCCATGTCATCCGGGATAAAAACGGCCAATTCAATATCTTCTCTGGCAGTGCGATGGCCGGTGCAAACCGGGAGGAAACAAAAGAGAAGATCCGGAAGGCCCTCCCGTCCCTCTTCGGTTGTTCCTTCGCCATCAGGGATGGAGAGATTTTTTTCTCAGATGGGAGCTTGAACAATTCCCCTTTGAAAACAGAGATACGCTCTTTCAATTTTAGACTCTCAAGGGTCTCCTACCACAAAGCCCTCCCGTTTAGAATCAGCGGGAACATCCTTCATTCCAAAAAAGATGGCCAGTTTTCCATCATCGGAACAGTTCGAGATATTCCGGAAGATATGGACTTTTCAAAAGCGGGGGTGGAGGCGGAGGTGAAGCTGAAGGGGATTGAAACGCTTCATTTCTGGCCTTATCTCAAAACAATGCTACCCATGAAAATGATCTCGGGAATCCTCGACCTAAATGCCGATTATCGAGGAAACTTCCGAGGACCGTTCAAAACTTCGGCAAAAATTACGATGAGAGATGTCCTTTTCGATTATCCTCAAGTGTTCTCTTTCATTCTGAAGCCGAAATGGCTGAATCTCAATTTCGAAGCTGAATATGATGCAAAAGATTTCAAGATTCCGCGGTTCTTCATCGAATTGCCGGAGATATGGATCAAGGCCAAGGGAAGGATTTATGATATCGGGTCGAAAGAGATGGGAATGGAAGCCGAAGCATCCAGCAGCCCCTTCGATATCGCGGAGGGGAAAAAATTCATCCCCTTCCGGATCATCACCCCAGACGTCTCGGATCGCCTTTTCCGGTCGGAAGGAAAGGGCTCTTTTCAAGCCGTCTCCGTCAAGCTTTCGGGGAAGATGCCGGAGATCGATCACTGCGACGAGCTTGTGAATGCCCATGTCCTCTCCGTTGAGGCAAAACTCGACGGGGCCCAGTTGAAACTTCCCTGGGACTTTCCGCCTCTTGAAAACCTCATAGGCCGCCTCCTCTTTCAAAAGGGTCATCTTCATTTAAATGGCCTGGAAGGGAAAATTCTCCATTCAACCCTTGAGAAAGTCAACGGCACTTTCTATGAGCTGCTTCATGTCCCGACGCTTCAAATCGGGTGCCAGGGGAAATTCGATTTGACGGATCTTCCCGCTTTCACGAAGATTGAGGGGATTCCTGAAGAATTCAGCCGAACCCTTTCATCCGTGCACATTTATTCAGGAAAGGCAGAATATTCTCTCTCTGCCAAGGGGCTCCTGAAGCCTCCCCTCCGTTTTCAGCAACAAGGAACCTATCGTCTTTCAAAAACCCTGTTCACCCATCCACATATTCCATTTCCAATCCGAATTGAAGACGGACGAATAGAACTCTCCAGCTCCGATCTCCAATGGTCTGACGCGCAGGTGGAATTTGGTAATTCCTCTATGACGATGACCGGCCTTTGGAAACACGGAGAGAAAGATCAACCCCTCGAGATCATGGCCAAGGGAAGAGTCGAGGTCAAAAATCTTTTCGCCCTCCTTCAATCCCCCCTATTTCCCGAAGAAGTCCAATCGAAAACAAAAAACTTCGAAGCGCTTTCGGGAACAAGCCAAATCTTGTTCAAGGGGAAGACCCTCCCAGGAATTTCCCGCTTCTCTTACGAGGGGGAGTTTTCCCCAAGAGAAGCTTCATTCCTGCAAAAGGGAAATTCTATCCCTATTGTTCTTACGGAGGGAAGGGTTTCCTTTTCCAACCTCGGGATGGGTTTTTCAAAGACGAAGGTCCAGTCGGGTAGTTCTTCTCTGACGTTGGACGGATCTATCAGAGAAGGAAGCGTGAATCTCTCCACCCAGGGTTCGATTGACCTGAAACAATTGTACTCGCTCATCAAGTCACCTTTTTTCCCAGATCAGATTCGGTCCCAGATGGATGGGATCCAAGAGCTCAACGGAGGGGCAGAGGTTCGTCTGAAATGGATAGGAAAGATCGAAAAATGGATCAGCGCCTTAAGGGAAGGTGAGATCCGATTGAAGGGGGTAAACGTTCAACATCGTGATATTCCCGTTTCTCTCTCCCGTATTGAGGGATTCTTTTCTATAACCCCCGAGCAGATTCGATTCGATCAGTTAAAGGGAAGGTTAGGAGATTCTCCCCTCACCCTTTCCGGAACCCTCTTCCGGGGTTCGTCTTCCTCCCCCATTTCTTCCCAGAACGTCGGAAAAGGCTCAGGCCTGGCGGAGGGCAGACGGTTTTCATTTCAGATCTCCTCTCCGGAACTGGACCTCGACCCGCTCTTTCCGAAAAAAGAGGGAACCTCCCCAATCTCTTTTGACAAGATGAGGGACTGGCTTTCCGACTGGTCGATCGATGGCAAGATACAGGTCAATAAAGGAAAATATCGCAGCCTTCATTTTCAAGACCTGGAGGGAGAGATCAAGACGGTCGGTGGGGTATTGTTTATCCGTCCTGTCCAATTCAAATCGGATGAAGGGGATTTCTGGGGTGAGGGATGGATAAAACCGGCGGAAAAGGGAATAAGCTTTGAAATCAAGCCTCGTTTCTCCAATATGGAAGCCAAGGCTTTCATTCGAACCCTTTTCCAGAAAGGGGAAGAGGAAAGGGTCATCGTCACCGGAAGGGTTCACATCGATAAGGTGGAGTTGAGAGGCGAAGGGGAGGATTTCCAAAAAATGAAGGAATCCCTCAACGGGGGGCTGCGGTTTGAGATCGAGAACGGTGTCATTGAAAAGTTTAACATCCTCTCCAAAATTTTCTCTATCCTGAACGTTTCGCAGTTGCTCAAAGGAAGGCTCCCGGATTTGGCAACGAAAGGACTCCCTTTTCATCAGATCCTGGCGAACTTTCATGTGAAGGACGGGGTGGCCACGACAGACGATTTTCTCGTGGACAGCGATGCCATGAGAATCACTCTTCTCGGGAAGATCGACCTGGGGAAGAACTCCATCGACGCGAGGATCGGGGTTCATCCTCTGGTGACGATTGATACGATATTAAGCAGTGTTCCCATCGCAGGCTACATTCTCACTGGCAGGGACAAGGGTTTCATCTCCTATTTCTACGAGGTGAAGGGAAGTTTGGATAACCCAAAGATTGAGGCCATTCCACTCAAAAGCATCGAGGAACCCTCCTGGGGAGTCATCAAGCGCTTGCTGCTGACACCCCTGAGGCCATTCCAAAAGGCCCCCTCATCCAATAACAATGGGAAAAATAACTAACCGTCCGGGGTTAAATAGTTGAAAAACTTCATTCAAAAATTTTTTCCAGAAATTAAGTTTTTCTCTTGACAAATAACAATATATTGTAGTAAAGATTTTAAAGCACACTAAATATAGCCCTTCTGAACATCTTTCTAACCGTCTACCCTAAGCTAAGAGGTGAGGATCAATGGCAAGCGTCATCGAGATGAAAGGGAACCAGCAGGAATTGTTCAAGCACGAGATTGAAACGACGGATATGGCCCTCTTCGTCCGCACCTCGGACGAAGCGATGTTGGGCTGGGATCGGCAGAGGATTGTCGACGCCCTCATGCGCGAGACCTACGTGGATTTCGATACGGCGAAGGAGGTCGCCCGGGAAGTGGAGGACTTGATCGCCACCTCCAAGATCAAGATGATCACTTCCCCTCTCATCCGTGAGCTCGTGGACACCAAACTGGTCGAAAGAGGACTCGAGCAGGCCCGTAAGATGCATACCCGCTTGGGAATGCCTCTCTACGACGTCGATCAGCTTATCCTCCATCCCAATAAAGAAAACGCCAATGTCCCTCACGGGCCAGAAGCCACCAACCTCACCTTAGCCGAGAGGATCAAGAAGGAATACGCCCTGCTCACTGTTTTCTCGCAGGAAATTGCCGATGCCCACATGCGCGGGGATATTCATCTCCACGATCTGGGATTTATCGACCGGCCCTATTGCAGCGGCCAATCCCTCGAATACATCAAGCGCTTCGGCCTGAGCCTTCCCAACTCGATCGCCATGGCAAAGCCTGCCAAGCATCCGGAAGTGTTGCTCGCTCACATGGTGAAATTCGCAGCAGCCCTTCAAAGTCATTTTGCTGGCGCGATTGGTTGGGATTCTATCAATCTCTTTTTCGCACCCTATCTGGTCGGGATGTCGGACCAAGAGATGGAACAACTGGCACAGATGATGATCTTCGAGTTTTCCCAACAAGCCGTGGCCAGGGGCGGGCAGGCCATCTTCACGGACCTGAATCTTTATTGGGAGATCCCCAAACATTTTGAAAATGTCCCGGCCATCGGACCGGGCGGGGAATTCACAGGAAAGACTTACAGCGATTACCTGGAAGAGTCCCAACGTTTTGCGAAGGCGCTCTTCGACGTCTATCAAGAAGGAGATGGATCGGGGAGACCCTTCTTCTTCCCGAAACCGCTGGTTCACATTACAGAGAAATTCTTTCAAACCCCCGGTCATACGGATTTTCTTTACCACATCTGTGATGTCGCTTCTGAAAAGGGGAATACCTATTTCGTCTTCGACCGTGGGGAGACGGCCAAGATCTCAGAATGCTGTCGTCTCAGCTTTAAATTGGACCAGACAGACCTTGAAGATGCCAAGCACCCATGGAAGATGCGATACTGTGCCCTCCAGAACGTGACGCTCAATCTTCCAAGAATCGCTTACCTGGCGAAAGGGGATGACGCTAAGCTCTTCTCTAAAACCGCTGAGTTCATTGAGATGGCGGTGAAGGCCCATCTGGAGAAAAAACTTTTTATTGAAAAACTTCTCTCCTTAGGGGAAAAGGGACCGCTGGCGTTGTTGGCCATGGAGCGGGATGGATCTCCCTATTTGAGGATGGGCCGTGCCAGCTTTCTGGTGGGTATGGTGGGGCTTAATGAGCTCGTCCAAATTCATACCGGGCAGGAGATGCACCAATCCAAGCAGGCCTTTAAATTCGGCCTCAAGGTGATTGCCCACATGAAATTATTGGTGGATAGGTTCAGCCAGCGCTATGGGATGCGTTTTGTCCTGGAACAGACTCCCGCAGAATCCACAGCCTACCGATTTGCCAAATTAGACCTCAAATTTCACTCTCCCAAATCAGGACATATTGTGAAAGGCGATATCTCAAAAGGAGAGGTCTATTACACGAATTCGACCTATTTGAACAATTCTGCCGTGCTGAACCCGATCGAGCGTGTCAGGCAAGAAGGTCTTTTTCATCCCTTGATTGAGGCTGGTGCACTGACTCATATCTGGCTGGGCGAGGCAAGACCTTCGAAGTCATCGCTGGCCAATTTTGTGGTTAAGACTTTTCAATTGACCCAAAATGACCAGATTGCTTTTTCTCCCGAGTTTACCGCCTGCAATCGCTGCCACCGGACGAGCCGGGGCCTTCGTTCATCTTGTGCTTACTGCGGTGCTGAGGACGTGGAAGGCATTACGCGGATTACTGGTTATTTCACGAAGCTTTCCAGCTGGAATAAAGGGAAGCTTGGAGAACTCCGGGACCGGTATCGGAACCAAGCCTTCTTTGCACAAAAGAATGAGGGAATGGCAGTGGAAGCAGGATAATCATTTTTACGCTATGCGTAGCGCGTCAAGGAGGAGGAAATGGGATTCATAAAAATTTTTACGAAAGCGAAATGTCCGAAATGTCCTGCTGCCAAGGAGATCGGAAAGGAGTTAAAAAAGGAAGGGGTGTCCGTGTTGAATTACGATTTAGACACGATCGACGGTCTGGCCGAGGCTTCCTTTTACAGCATCCGCTCCACCCCTTCCATCGTCATCGAGGACGAGGAGGAGAGGGAGGTGATCAGCTGGAGAGGGATTGTCCCAACTCTCCAGGAAGTGAAGCAGCATTTGTTCCCTCTCACCTCATCCCTCTCCCCTTCGCCGGGGAGAGGGGAAGGGTGAGGGGCGTGGAAATTCAGCATGATCGAGATCAAAGGATTCTTGGAAACTTCCTTCTCGGATTGGCGGGGAAAAATCTGCTCGGTGCTTTTCCTCCCCCGCTGTAATTTCCGCTGTCCTTATTGCCACAATCATTCCCTTGTTTTCCATCCCGAGCAGTATGCCACCTTTTCACTGGAAGATATTCTCGCTCGCCTCCGTTCTTTGAGGGATTGGATCGACGGGGTTTGTCTCACAGGGGGAGAGCCTACGCTCCATGCCGACCTTCCTCTTCTGGTCCGAAAAATAAAACGGCACGGATTTTCGGTCAAGCTGGATACGAATGGTTCAAACCCTGCGATGTTAGAAGAATTGATTGAGGGAGGGGAGACGGATTTTATCTCCATGGATGTGAAGGCGCCCTTGGAACCTTTTCGTTATTCGCGCTCCACCGGTCTCCCCGTCAATCTGAAACCCATTTTGGACTCGATCGAAATCCTGAAAAAGGGAAAGGTGGAATATGAATTTCGAATGACGGTTGTTCCGGGGCTCCACGGCGAAGAAGATATCCGGACCCTGGGGGGCCGATTGAGGGTAGGCCAAAGATTCATCCTCCAGAACTTCAACCCGGAAAACCCGTTGGATCCTTCGTTGAGAAACATCTTTCCTTACGATCCAAAGGCGTTGAAGAAAATCGAAAAAGAAGTCCAGGAAATGATGTGATATGTCCTCTGCTGCTCTTCGGATGGCGAGATGAAATCTTTTTCTCTTAAAGAGATCCGGACGAAGGTGGAGACGCTGGAGAGAGAGATGCGTTTCCAGAGATCCGTCTTGGACGTCGTCCCAGAACCGGTTTTCATCGTCGACGGAGCGGGAGATTTTCTAAAGGCCAACCCAAAGGGGATGGAATTATTGGGATATCCTCCGGAGGAACTTCAGCAGAGGACGTTTATAGATGTGGTTCCCCTCGAGGACCTCCACCGGATTCGAGAAGGGTTTGAGGCAATGGGACGAGGGCAGGAGGTTAAATTCCGGGCATGGATTATCAGTCGATTGGGAGAACGGATTCCCGTCGAGGTCTTCGGGGTCCGCAGAGAAGATGCCTTTTTCGTGATGCTAAAAGACTTGAGAGAAACGGTTCAGATCGAAGAGGAGTTTGAAAGGCGGAGGAAAGAGCTCACAGAAAAGATTCGAGAGCGAGATCTGTACGCCCGAGAACTCCAGGTGATCAGGGACCTCTACAAAGAGAAATTGAGGGAGATCGAGTTGATGAGAGAGGAGGCGTTGCATCTCTCTTACACGGACGACCTGACGGGTATTTACAACCACCGTTTTTTTATCGAACAACTGACCCTGGAAGTCGAACGTCAAAAACGCTATCCCACCCCCCTCTCCCTTCTCATGATCGACATCGACTACTTTAAGAATTACAACGACGCGAACGGCCATTTAGCCGGAGATCAGGTGTTAAAGGCCGTTTCGATTCTTATCCAGCGGGGTGTCCGGCAGACCGACATCGTCGCGCGCTATGGGGGAGAGGAATTCTCCGCCATCTTAATCAATGCAGGAAGAGAAAAGGCCGTAGAGATTGCAGAGAGGGTGAGAAGAAATGTGGCGGATACGCGTTTTCCCAATGACAGTGCCCAACCCAATAAGCATTTGACGGTAAGCGTGGGGATAGCCACCTTTTCACCCTCTATCTCCAGTCTCACGGATTTGATCCGTGAGGCGGATCATGCCCTCTATCGGGCGAAGAAACGCGGCAGGAATTGCATCGAGGGGTGAGATGAAGACCGTGGTCGTCACCGCCGCCTTGATCACCGAACAAGGCAAAATTCTCGTCACCCAGAGGAAGAAGGGTTCATCCCATGCACTCCTTTGGGAATTTCCAGGAGGCAAGGTGAAGGACGGAGAGGAGCCCAGGGAGGCGTTGCGAAGAGAGTTAGCGGAGGAATTGGAGGTTGAGGTGGAGGTGGGGATGATTTTTGATGCGGTCTTTTATTCCTATCCGGAATATCCGGTTCTTCTCCTGATCTATCGCTGTCGGGTTGAGAAAGGCCCCCCCAGACCCATCGCATGTCAGGACCTTCGATGGGTGACCCTCAGGGAGTTGGAAAAATTGGCGATGCCACCCGCCGATGACCCCGTTCGCAAGCATCTCCTCTCGTCGCGGGAAAAGCTTCTCCTTCTCTAAAAATACGAACTGGAGTAGAATGGGTTTGGGATGAGCGATGGAACAAGACCGGGCTCAACGATATGTTAAGAGTTTAGAAAGGACCATCGAAAACAACCATCATTACCTGAAGAAGTCGATCGAGGACTTTCAGGAGATGTGTCGGATGGCCAGTCCGGAAAAACATATGCCCGCCGGAATTGCCAACGACATCCGGGAGATGTACAAGGAGATTCGAAATCGACTGACAGAGATTAAGGCCATCGAGCAACTTCTTCAAGGCAAATATCGGCAGTACTATCGCCGGGACCCCCTGCGCGACAAAGAGATCATGGAATTCGGATTCATTACGAAAAATTGCTACTCCAAATTCGAATATACGATGGTCCAGATGGAGGCCATGAAGAGGCTGAAAGAGCATGCACCCAGAGTGGACCATCCCAAGGGATCCTTCGAATGGTTTCACTCGGAGGAAAACCAGGTCACTTTCACAAAAGACCTGAGGATCTTAACGGAATTGGATTATCAACCCACCCCAGAAGAAGTCGGCCAGGAAAGACGTGATATGACTGGAAGTCGAGCCCTCACCCTTTTCTTAATTAACGGAGATTCTGCCTCCCTTGACCACCTTCAATCCCAAATCCGATTGCGAGAGCATGATATCATAGAGCGTTACGGCCAGGAAGAGGTCCGCGGGGTCCTGGCCCACTTGAAGGAGGTCGATCCTCATGTAGTGGAAAAGAAGTTTCAGCAATTTATGGAAAGCACAGGGTTGGTCAAACTCAAATGCCTCTTCCTACAAATCCATTCTCCAAGAGATTTGGAAGCCGATCCGTTAAAATTAATCAAGACGACTTTGCAAGAGATGACCGAGGGGGAATTGAAAACCCTTTCGATTTGACAACGATTGGGAAAGTACATATTTTTGCATTTTCTCCTTGACAAGCTTTGTTCCAATATACTAAGAGTAAGCCAATGATTCTGATCACAAAAAGAGAAGAGGAAGAAATCAAGTCCGAAGAAATGGAACCTCCAGGTAACAGGGTTGAGTTCTACAACTTGACCTGCGCTGGTGAAGCACAAAAGAATCGAAACCCGGAGATGATGGTCGATAAAGTAACTGGTTAGCCTTTCTTGGCGCATTTCCGGGACCAGCCCTGGCAGGGAACGGAATTGCGCTATGCATCTCACCCTCAAAGAAATATCCTGTCTTTTATCCAGTTTCACTGAACGCTCAGCAACACAACTCTTTACCAAGAAATGGCGTGTTTGCTGCTTGGCTACGAGGACGGCCTATGTACTGGATCAGTAAGAGTATCCATCTTCTGACCCGTTTCCGCCGGCAATTGATCATTTTCTTGTCGGTCCTTGGACCCGGAATCATTGTTATGGTAGCGGATAACGACGCAGGAGGCATATCCACTTATGCCGTGACGGGCTCCAAGTTCGGTTTTTCGCTTCTCTGGATGTTTATTCCCCTCTTCCCGATGGCTTATTATGTCCAAGAGATGACGGTGCGTTTGGGAGCCGTCACAAAACGTGGCCACGCGGAGGCCATCTTTGATGGTTTCGGGCCTTTCTGGGGATGGTTTTCTCTCGTTGACCTGGGCATTGTCAACTGGTTAACCTTGATTACCGAGTACATCGGAATGACTGCTGCCATGAGCCTTCTTGGCGTACCACCCTGGCTCACCTTCATCATCGTGACAGCTATCCTGTTCACAGTCGTTATTTCAGGACAATACTGGACCTTCGAGAAAATGGCGCTCTTCTTTTGCATTTTCAATTTTGTCTATATCCCTGCTGCCCTCTGGGCCATGGAAACCCCAAGCGCGCCGAGTTGGAGCATGGCACTCCGGGGTTTCTATCATCCAGATTTGCCATTTGGGCTCAACGGAGACCTGATTTTCATCCTGATGGCCAATATTGGCACGACCATTGCGCCTTGGATGATCTTCTTTCAACAAAGCGCTGTTGTGGACAAGGGCTTAGATTATCATGATATCAAATTTGGCCAAATGGACACCCTGGTGGGTTCCTTTCTAACCTGTGTGGTGGCTGTTTTCATCATCATTGCCACGGCTGCCGTCTTTTACTATCATCGTCCACCCATCACGATTGAGGATGCCAAACAAACAGCCGAAGCCATTGTTCCTCTGTTATCCTCTGGACATGGTGCGCTGGCACGCAAGCTTTTCGCTATCGGGCTCTTTGATGCCGGGTTCCTCGGAGCATTGTGCATCTCCTTATCTTCTTCATGGGCTGTGGGCGAGGTCTTTGGATGGGCTCACTCCTTGAATTTGAAGGTGAGGGAGGCACCCTGGTTCTACCTGATCTACTTGATCATGCTGATCACATCGGGCCTAGTGGTTTTGATCCCGGGTGCCCCTTTGGTCACGATTACGATGTTCGTACAAGTGGTGGCGGTCACTCTTTTGCCTGCGGCACTTGTCTTTTTGCTCCTTCTTTTGAATGACGAGTCGTGTATGGGCGAGCATACGAACACCGCCTGGGAAAACTATGCAAATTGGACCATTGTTATTATCGTGGCATTGATGTCAACCCTTTTGGGTATCAGTACCCTTTTCCCAAGTCTTTTTAAATAACCCATCGGGAGGTCGAGATGATGACGCCTGCTGTGAATACTTCAAAAACACCCAGTCCGGGAAGTGGTCCCGGGAGCTACCAATTCCTTTATTTTTCAGAACTGGTCAAGCGTCCGATTTGTGCGGGAAAGATAAAGGACCGGATTGGAAAACTAACCGATCTCGTGTTTTCTCTCACCGAACCTTATCCTGAAGCCGTAGGAATCTATATCGAGCACGGATGGGGCAAGCCTACCGAGTTTATACCCTGGGCAAAAGTCATGCGGATCGAAGACGATGCCATCTTTGTGCAACCCCCTGGAAACGAGAACACCTATCCATCCTTCGTCGATCAACCGGGTTGGATACTTGTGGACAAACACTTGATGGGTCGCACGATCCTCGACATGGACGGTCGGCGCATTGAGGTGGTCAACGACGTCCATCTGCTGGAGTCCAAGGGTCAATTGTTCATCGTCCACGTTGATATTTCCTTCAATGGGTTCTTACGCAGGTGGGGATTGGGAGGAATCCGCTGGGTTAAAGATCAGCTTATCTCATGGAAATATGTCCAGCCCCTCTCTGTGGAAGACGCAGTCTCCACGGACAAGGTAACGCTCTCCGTCACCCGCAAACAGGTCTTGCAGATGCCCGGCGAGGACCTGGCGGACGCCCTCGAAGAATTGTCCGGGAAAGAACAGCAGGCTCTCTTCTCAGCCCTTGATTCGGAAAAGGCTGCGGAGGCCCTGGTAGAGGCGGAACCCAGGGCACAACGACAGATCATCTCCAACTTAAGGAAGGAGAAAGCCCATACCATTCTATCTGAAATGACGATCCCACAGCTGGCAGATCTCTTCTCTGTTTTGCCGCATGAGCAGATGACAAACTTAATGGAATTGCTCAAACCAGAACAGGCCGAGCGCGTACGTGCCATTCTCTCGGACCGTGAAGCCAAAGCCAAGGATATCATGTCATCAAATTTTATGACCACGCACAAGAACGCGAAGGTTGGAGAGATCCTCGAAAAAATAAGACGCTCCGGCGTCGAACCGGATGCGATCTCGTATATCTATGTGATCAGTGCGGAAGATCAAACGCTTGTCGGCGTGGTCGATTTACGTGAACTACTGCTTTCTTCGGATCAGATGACCTTGGGAGAAATCATGGTTCCCCCGGCCGTCGTGGCAGAGGAAAATGATGTACGGGAGGATCTGGCTGAAATGTTCGCTAAGTATCATTACCGGATGATTCCTGTGGTCGATGAACGAGACCACATCCTGGGTGTGATCCATTTCAACGATATCATGAAGGACCTCGTCACCCGCGTGAAAGTCTGAGGAGGAGACAATGCCTCGCGTGAAAATGACCCGCACGACAAAAATTGCACTTTACTTCTTGCGGTTCTACCTGGTATTCTTGCTGATCCTAATCATCGTAAAATTTCTCAAAGTCATCTAAGGTTCTAAAATGATCAGGGGCCGCCGATCACCCCTCTCCCCTCATCATCTGAAAGTCTTGAACTCCGTGGTGGCTTAAGATCTTGATTTTTCAATAGGCCTCGGTTAACTTTCATCTGCAATGATTTGAAGGAAAACCATGAAGATAGTAATGATCGGACCGGGAGCCATGGGAAGCCTCTTCGGCGGATTCCTCACCCGTGCGGGAGAGGACCTCTGGCTGGTCGGTTACAAGAAGGAACAAGTCGAAACGATCTGCTCAGCCGGTCTCACCCTTGAAGAGAAAGAGGGGCCGCAAGCCGTCCCAATGAAAGCAACTCCCGACGTAACCTCTGTCGGAAAAGCTGACGTGGTCATCTTTTTTGTCAAAACCTATGATACTGAAAAGGCGGTTTCAGATTCTCTGGTCCTTGAGAAGGAAGATACAATATTTCTTACCTTACAGAATGGCCTTGGGAATGAGGAAGTCATCTGTAAGAAGATCGATCGGAAGAAGGTCATGCTGGGAGTCACAGGGCATGGGGCAACGTTGCTAAGGCCAGGCCATGTTCGACATGCCGGATGGGGAAAAACGTTCATCGGGGAACTGGATCATCGAATCACGGAGCGCGCTCTTCGAATTGCCCAGATGTTTTGCAACGCAGGCATCGATACGGAAGTCTCCCCGAATATCCATGACCAGGTCTGGAGCAAACTCTTGGTCAACGTAGGGATCAATGCCTTGACCGCTTTGACCGGATTTAAGAATGGCCAACTCCTGGATTATCCTGAAACCGCCAGGCTGATGGAGAAACTGGTGCTTGAAGCGGCAGAGGTCGCCAGGAGAAAAGGGGCCCACATCGAAGAAGATCCGATTGAAAAAGTTCGGAAGGCAGCAGCGGCGACGAGAGAAAACCGGTCTTCGATGGGTCAGGATTTTGACCACAGACGGAAAACTGAAATCGACACCATCAACGGTGCCGTGGTCAGAGAAGCTCAGCCGTTGGGGATCCCTGTTCCTTTTAATCAAACGGTAACCGATCTGGTGAAAGCTATAGAGAAAAGCTTTTGAATTAATCCCCCCTCACCCCACCTCTCCCGCAAGGGGAGAGGGAGTCTTATTCTCTCCCCTCCCTTGACGGGAGGGGATGTAGGGGAGGGTGGAGGGGAAATGATAAAGATGATTGAAGGAGGAGAACATGGACCGCAAGAAAATCACTCCGGTGGATATCCAGACAATGAAGAAGGAAGGAAAGAAGATCAGCATGCTGACGGCCTACGACTATCCCATGGCCTTGCTCGAAGACCGGGCCGGGATTGAGATCATTCTGGTGGGAGACTCCCTCGGGATGACCGTACTCGGCTATGAGAATACCCTTCCGGTTACCATGGATGAAATGATTCACCATACCAAGGCCGTGACCCGCGGGGCAAAAACTGCTCTGATCATCGGCGATATGCCCTTTATGTCCTATAACACTTCTGAAAGGGATGCCATTCTCAATGCTGGCCGGTTCATGAAAGAGGCAGGAACCGATGCTGTGAAATTGGAAGGAGGCGTCAGCGTCAAGGATATTGTGAGGGCGATCGTGAAGGCAGGTATCCCGGTGATGGGACATATCGGGCTGACGCCTCAGACCATTTCAATGCTTGGAGGATTTAAGGTTCAAGGCAAGGATGCACAGGCTGCACAGAAGATCATTGATGACGCCTTATCACTTGAAGACGCCGGGGCCTTTTCTGTCCTCCTCGAAGCTGTCCCCGCCCCCATTTCAAAAAGGGTAACAGAGCGCCTGAAAGTTCCGACCATTGGAATCGGTGCGGGTGTTCATTGTGACGGGCAGGTATTGGTGGTCCATGATATGCTGGGCCTTTTCGATCGCTTCACACCCAAATTTGCAAAAAAATATGTCAACCTGAGCGAGCTGATCCTTAAAGCCTTTGAATCATACAGAGAGGAAGTATTGAGGGGGGCCTTTCCAACGGACCAGCATAGTTTCCACATCGATGAGAAAGAGCTGAGTAAAGTCAAATAAAAGAGATGATCAACCCCTCAGTTACGGTAGGAATTCTTATGGGCACCTCTAATAATTACCAGTTTGTCACTCCCGCGGAGGCGGGAGTCCAGTATTGTTAAAGGACTTCTGGATTCCTGCTTTCGCAGGAATGACATTTTTGGAGGTAGCCTTATGTTGTAGCGCCCTCATTTATTGAGGGCGGAGTCCGTCGGCAATAATGCCGACGCTACGAGAAAAAAAGCATGACTTCATAACCAATAATTCTTCGTAGCTCAGGCATTACAAGATCCGAGTTTTTTGAACTTGAAATCGGACCGGGTTTGATATAATCTGTCTTTTCAGAAGGAGGTGGTCGTATGCCGATTTCAGCTTATGTCTTTATCGAGTGCACGGCGGGGGCTGCCAGGGACGTGGCGAAGGGAGCCTCGAAAATACAGGGAGTGAAGCGGGCCAATGCGACGACGGGTCCCTATGACGTCATCGTTCTGGTGGAGGCCCCGGACATCAATATTCTTGGCGATTTCATCGTCACCAAACTTCAGGGACTGAACGGTGTTCTAAGAACCCAGACCAATGTGATTGTAGATTAGCAGGGTGCTGAAAAAATGATGTCTCTCAGGCTGCTCAAAAATACCCAGCTGCAAGGCCCCTGAAATCCTGAGAGTGGCGTCGCGACGAACAAGGAGCGACATCTTGCCACGCCGACGAGTTGGTGAGTCGGCCAGAGGCGTACTCGGATGTACGCCGCAATGAGCCTGCCCCGTGCTTGATACGGGGAAGGATGAAGGAAACGCAGCAGATGGGCGTTTTTGAGCAGCCTGGTAGTCAAAGATAGAAAGGAGGGAGAATCATGGGAAGCGTTGTCAAGAAGCGCCGGAAAAAGATGCGAAAACACAAACACAAGAAGCAGTTAGACCGGGATCGTCATAAGAAAAAGAAATAATTATCTTTGATGCGAAGATATACACTCCATCTTGTTCTTTTCATTTTGACAGTGGCCTCCACGTGTTTCGTCGGAGGCCCTGTTTATTCTTTTGCAGTGATCCTTATCCTCTTCGGACACGAAATGGGCCATTATTTGATGTCCAGAAAGTACGGGATAAGAGCGACATTGCCCTTTTTCTTGCCCTTCCCCCTTCCGCCTTTCGGGACTTTGGGTGCGGTGATTCGCATGGAAAGCACGGTCTCTTCTCGAAGGGCCCTTTTCGACACCGGTGTGGCCGGCCCTTTTACCAGTCTTATTCTCAGTGTCCCGGCAATCGTAATCGGTTTAGGACTTTCCAATGTGGTCCCAGCCTCACACATTAAGGAAGGAGCGCTCCGCCTTGCAGACCCGTTCCTCTTCTCTTTTATCCAGCGTTTGGTTTTAGGACAGATCCCTGAAAATTATGAGATTGTTCTTCACCCAATCGGATTTGCGGGATGGGTGGGCCTTTTTGTCACCTCACTCAATCTTCTTCCCATCGGACAGTTAGATGGAGGCCACATCGCTTATGCTCTCTTCGGGAAAAGGAGCCGGGTTATCTTCCTCATTGCTATTACCGTGATGGCCTTTATCACCGTATTTTACAATCCGGGATGGTTCCTCCTTCTCATCCTCATCATCCTTTTCGGATTCCGGCATCCACCTCCAATGGATGATCAAACGCCCCTTGATTGGAAAAGGAAGTTACTCGGAGGCTTTGTATTTCTCGCTTTTTTCGTCTCCTTCACTCCTGCTCCATTTCCGGAATATGTCGAAGATATTAAGCAGCTCTTCCACTGGTTCTAACTCGCATTCTTCTCGTGCCATGCCTTTTGCGATTTATCGTGTGTGGTGGCACCACTTCAGAATTTCTTTCAAGGAAAGCGTATTGAGCACATCTTTCTTCTCAAGCCATCCGCGCTTTGCCACGGCCACTCCGAGGCTCATCATCCACATTTGATCCGGGTGGTGGGAATCCGTGCCGATGGCGACCTGAATACCCATCTCCTTTGCTTTC
The DNA here is from genome assembly GCA_002311635.1 of Syntrophaceae bacterium UBA1163. Lineage (GTDB taxonomy): Bacteria > Desulfobacterota > BSN033 > BSN033 > UBA1163 > UBA1163. The sequence goes on along the minus strand of DBZJ01000240.1, from coordinate 14,237 downwards.
CGACAATGGATGTCGTCCAAATCGAGACGTTCGAAGTAGGCATTGATTTCCAATACCTTTCCGAATTTCTTTGCAGCGTCTATCAATTGATCCATTTCGACCTCATAGGGATCCCTGGTCCCTAACAGCCTGCCGGTGGGATGAGCAAAGATGCGGAGATACGGATTTTCAAACGCCTGGATGATTCTTTTCGTCATCTTAGCCCGGTCTTGTTTAAAGCCGCTGTGGATCGACGCAACGACGATATCAAATTCCTCTAACACTTTTTCGGGGAAGTCTAATCTTCCCTCGGCAAGAATATCGACTTCTGTACCTTTAAGAATTTTGAAACCTTTCAGCTTTTCATTCACCCGGTCAATCTCCTCCATCTGTTTCATTAATCGCGACTCGTCAAGGCCATGGGCAATCCTGAGAGATTTTGAATGATCCGTGATGGCGATATATTGGTAGCCCCTCTTCTGGGCAGCTCGAGCAACCTCTTCGATGGGGGATGTCCCGTCGCTCCATTTGGAGTGAACATGAAGATCTCCCTTGATATCGGACTCCTGAACCAGTTTCGGGAGACGACCTTTTTGCGCGGCTTCGATTTCTCCACGATCTTCCCGCAGCTCCGGCTCCATCCAATCCATTCCTAAAGCATGATAAATATCCTTTTCGTCCTTTCCGCCAATCTTCTTCTTGCCTTTAAATACCCCGTATTCGTTAACCTTGATTCCTTTGGCCTTAGCGATCCCTCTCAGATGAATGTTGTGCGCTTTTGATCCGGTGAAATATTGAAGCGCTGCACCATAAGAATCTTCTTCCACCACGCGAAGGTCAAGCTGCGTTCCCCCTTCCACGATGACAGAGGCCTTGGTCTCCCCAGAGGCTAAGACCTCTTTGACCTCCGGCAGATGGGTAAACACTTGAACGATCTTCTCCTTGTCGGGGTCGGTCGCCATGATGTCGATGTCTCCGATAGTCTCTTTCATCCTACGAAGGGAACCTGCCCATTCTATCTTTCTCGATCCTGTCCTCTGCCTCAACGATTCCACAATCCGTTTGGCCGCAGGAAAAGCCACCCCTAAACTCATTCTGCCTTTACTCTGTTTAAGGAGCAGGATCCCTCGTTTGAGGTTTTCGATCTTCTTCTCACCTATCCCGAAAAGGCCCATTAAGGACCCATCCTCCAACGCCTTCTCCAATTGTGAGAGGCTGCTGATTCCCTTCTCCTTATGAAGCATCAAAAGCGTCTTGGGTCCCATCCCCGGGATATTCATGATGGCGATCAATTCATCCGGGACCCCCTTTCTGGCCTCCTCAAATTTGGAGATCTTTCCCGTCTTCAGATATTCCTCAATCTTCTGAGCCATCCCTTCGCCAATCCCTGGGATGTTCTTGAGTCCTCCCTGCTCCACGATCTCTTCGATGTCTTCCGTGAGATCTCCGATGATCCTTGAAGCCCTTCGGTAGGCACTGATCTTAAAGGGGTTCTCCCCTTTAAATTCAAGAATGTCCGCCATCTTTTCGAAGAGATCGGAGATGTCTTTATTCTTCATATCTTGTCTCCATCGAAGCCGCACCCCTCATTTTTTTCCTCTCCCCAACGGGGAGAGGGGAGGGCGAGGGGCCTCCGCGATGCAGGTAGTGTCTAAGGCAGTGCTGAAAATTTTCTACAATATCTTTTTTGCTGTTCACGATAAAGATATGATTCTGGACGTGGAAGAGTTCCTCGATCAGCCTTTCCACGGGGTAGAGGGTCTTCGATTCCCTCCCATATCTTCTTTCCAATTCTTCCTCAAACATCACAACCAACTTATCCTTCATCCTTAACTGTGTATCGTTAAAAAGGAACGCCACTTCCGGTAGGACATCCTCTATTCTGGAAAAGAAAGTTGAAATCTCGTTCCGCTCGATCCCTTTGGGAGGAGAGGATTTCACTTCCACATAGACAAGTCTCTGGTTCCAGCAAGCCATGACATCGTAGTCGCCGCCGGAGGGAGTGTTCTTTACGCTGACTCCATAGATGGCGGGGGAGGCGAACTCCCTTTGGAGCACCTCGGCAATGAACCATTCCAACGTGGGTCCGAAACTGTAAAGAGGCGAGACGCGCGTTCGATATCTCCCCCTCCCATTTTTTATAACTGCCCCCATTTCGCAAAGCAGGTTGCAATACGCTTGAACGACCTTCGCAGAGCAGTAGCGGGTCAGATCCTGGATGCGAAACCCATCCTGGTATTTGATCATATCTCTCAGAACGAGACGAAAAGAATATCTCTTCATCATCTCGTAGAAACGGGTTTTGTCAAGCGGAGAAAAATCGGCAGGGAAGAACAGGCGGTCGGTGGGATTCTTCCGGAATACCTTGATCCCCCTCATCTTGAGCATCTCCTCCACTGGAGAAGGCTTTTCCGTAAAAGCGGCTTTGATGGATTCGATCTCTTTCGTGAGAGACCGTACTTTCTTCTTTAGCGATTGGATCTCCCGGAGAGCTTCCTGTAACTTCACTTAGAAACCTCGATAGAGTTTGCAGTCCTTAGCCCATTGAACGGCTTCCATGTATTCCTTGTGACTGACGCGGCGGTTGATCTCAGGGTATTCATGGGCTTGGTACTCCGGCCGGTATTGGTCCATGATATTGACATAAGAATGAACGGAGATCTCCTCGGCGATGAACCTGAGAACGGCCTCCGAAGAAGCCATGCCGTTAGGCATGACCAAGTGTCTGATCAAGAGTCCTCTCTGGGCAATCCCTTTAGAATTGGTGGTTAGGTCTCCGACCTGGCGGTGCATCTCTTTGAGAACCTTCTTGATCACCTCGGGATAGTCCGCGGCATTCGAGAATTGCTCTGAATGCGTGTTGTCCATATATTTTGCATCGGGCATGTAGATATCGACCACCCCTTCCAGGAGTCGAATCACCTCTATGGATTCGTATCCCGAACAGTTATATACGATGGGAAGCCGAAGTCCTCTCTCTATCGCTTCTGGGAGAGAGGCTACAATTTGAGGGGCATAATGTGTCGGGGTGACGAAGTTGATGTTGTGGCAACCCATCCCCTGGAGTCTCACCATGGCTTGTGCCATGTCTGAGGAGGTAATGCGTTTACCATTTCCCAGATGGCTGATGTCGTAATTCTGACAAAAAATGCACCGAAGATTGCAATGAGTGAGAAAGATGGTCCCTGAACCCTGATATCCAACCAGGGGAGGCTCCTCGCCAAAATGGGGAAAAGCACTTGATATCATGGGCTCTGACGCGGCCTGACAGACTCCTAACTCGCCATTCGAACGATCAACCCCGCACTCCCTCGGACAAAGCCGACACGCCTTAAGGAATTCCTTCAGGAGCTGGATTCTGTGGTTGAGCTCTCCTTTTTCGTGCAAACCGACATAGGAAGGAATGAAAGTCACGTTAATATTACTCCATAATAAAATTCTTTCTACTTAGTTATAAGGTATCACAAAATATTGGGGAATTCTATCCCCGTGCCCGGAGGAACAGGGACTTACCCCCGGGTAAATTGTCCCACTGGTTGCAGGGTGTTCGTCCTCGAAATTCGTCCTCGAATGGATTGATACCCTGGACTTGCCTGTTAGGCTCTGCTAAAGACGGAGGTGATTCGAGCAGAAAGGGAATTCCCGCCTACGTGCATGGCCAGGAGGGAATATCCCATTAAGATTAAATGGTTTGGTAGACGGTTAGGAATCTGTGGTAGTAGTCCTGGGGAATTCTCTCTTTTCTCTCAAGGAGGGTTTTCACATATGTCGGGCCATAATTATAAGCCGTCAGGGCAACTTCGGTATCCTTGAAATCAAGGATGAGCTGGGAAAGGTAATAAATTCCAATCCTTATATTGAGGTACGGGTTAAAGAGGGTTCGGTCTCCGCTCCATTCAATACCCAGTTCATGGGCGAGAGGTTGGGCCACGTAGGGCATAATCTGCATCAGTCCTTTGGCACCCTTTTCAGACACAGACCAGTTATAGAACTCACTCTCAACGGCGATAAGAGCCAGGATGAATTTGGGGTCTTGATTGCGACGATTGGCCTCGTCATAGATTACTTCAGCAAGCTCTTCCTTCGTCACATTGGCAAGACCTGTCGGGTATCTCTCCAGCACCCCCAAAATTTCTTGAATCGCATATTCCCTCTTCTGATGTTCGAGTGAGAGAAATCCCAACCCGTGAGGTAGGTACTTTATTCCAGGAGGGAAGGGGAGGTTAAAGGAGAGAATAAAGACGACGGCGAAAAGAACGAGCTTGAGACAAATAGAATGAAGGGAAAGATTTTTCTTATTATAAACAACGGCTTCGGGTATCGTTTCAATCTTTACCCAACCTGGCCGCTTCAGGCGGCCGGCTCCTCTGTTGGAAGATTTGTGGGGAGGGTGTTCTATCCTCAATATTGATTTTCTCGTATCCATACCAACCTCCTTGTGACATTATTTCACAATGTTAGCACATGGAAGCACCCTTTGTCAAGCTTTAAATCTTCTTTTTCCGAACCACGCCACAATCTGTTGTAGGTGTGGTAGAAAGTGAGGCTACGTGTAGTATATCTAGCCTATACCCCACGCGGCTATCATTCTGTTCTTCCCGGGAAGGTTGGACCCCTTTATGGGTGAAAAGGCATGAGAGTTGGGAGGGTTCCGTATTCTTGCATGATAGGAATTACTTCACCCGTTTTAGACCGGAATGGCCCTTCGAAGGTGTCCCCTCCCTCTTTCCCTCCCTCTTCAGCAGGTTCTCGTTGAAGAGGGTATTTTTCAGGCTGACGGCATTGATGATGCAGTAGATGATTACTGACTTTTCCCAGTCCTTTGTTCCATCAAAATGCTCAATCTTCGAACGATACTTCTCCCTCAGGCTGGACATGGAGGCTTCATCAAAGGATAGAATCTGTTCCGCCACTCTCTCAAGAGCTTTTTCCATAATGACTCCTTAACACCCTTGATTTCCCCCTCCCCCAGCCCTTCTCCCAAGGGGAGAGAGGGGAGGGATGGGGTTTAAGGTGCAAACTTCGTTACCTGATGTGGAGCCTCAAAGGTTTCGTGTAGAGCCCTCATGGCATCTTCGGCCTGATCCGCTTGGATGAGGCAGGAACAACTTGAGATCGAAGTACTAATCGCCAATACGTTGATGCCTGCCGTTCCCAGGGCATTGAACATTAAACCGGAGATCATCGGCCTTTCTCTGAAGTGAGGGCCGAAGACGCTGATCACAGCCACATTGGGATGATAAGAAATCCCCTTCGCCTCAATCAGAGGCTTGACTCCTTCCAGCACCCCCAAGGCCGCTTCCAGATCCTTTTGGTCGATGCAAAAAATCATGTTCCCGTTACCTTCCAGGTCGAGGTTGTGGACGACAAATTCAATATTGATATTCCGTCTCCCCAGCGCGTGGAGGACTGTCCCAGCCACATCAGGCCGATTCGGCAACGAGAGAATACTCACTGTCGCCAGCCCCAAACTCGCCATGATACCCCCCACCTTGACCTTTGTCTCGCTCCCCATTCTTTCTACTCCCAGATCCTCCGATCATCGATCTTTTTGGCTCGGTCCTGAATACCCCCTTTTGCAGTAAGCACCACTTCACCTTTCACTTTGAGAACTTCCTCCATCTCCTTCTCTACTCTTCTTTTCAAGCTGGCCTGGTCAGCCAACTCCTCTTTTAATTCGACGTAAACCGTCATCCGGTCACGGTGTTCCTCCCTGGTGACGACGATTTGGTAATTCGCCACCCATGGGAATCTCGCCATCACTTCGTCGACCTGCCAGGGATGGATGAAGATCCCCCAAACTTTGGTCACCTGATCTGTCCGCCCCAGTATCTTTCCCAAGCGAGGCGAAGTTCGACCGCAGGGGCATGGATCTTCAAACAGATAGGAAAGGTCTCCCGTTGCGAAACGAATCATCGGAAAGATCTTGCTGAAGGTGGTCGCCACAATCTCTCCCGTGGCGCCGATCTCTAATTGTCTTCCAGTCTCCGTGTCTACGATCTCCACGATCACATCCTCAGGAATATGCATCCCTTTCTTTTCCGGGCATTCGTATCCAAGGCAACCCACATCCACCGTGCCATAAGCCTGCCGGACGAAGATTTCAAGTTTCCCTTCCAGCTTCTGGCGGAGCGACTCCGGGAACATTTCTGCACCGACAAAGGCGACCTTCAGGGAAAAATCCTTCTTTAGGTCAAGAGACATTCCTTCGGCGGCCTCCAAAAGGGACATCAGGAAACTCGGTGTTCCCAGAAATCCTGTCACATGGATTTGCCGTAGCAGTTGAATCTGCATCGAGAGATTTCCAGGGCCAACGGGGATAACAGATGCCCCTAGCATCTTGAGTGATTCATCGAGCATGAGGGCCAAGGGAGTGAGATGATAGTTAAAGGTATTTAGAACCACATCCCCTCTTCTTAACCCGCAGGCAAAAAGCGCTTGAGCCCATCGAATATCGCTGTAATCCCACTCCCCGGGCTCAAACACCGGTCCGGGTGAGATATAAATTCTTCTCACTCCCTTTTTAGGGATGATCCCAAATCCTCCAAACGGAGGAGTCTGTTTTTGGAAAGTGACCAAATCTGTTTTCTTGGTAATAGGCAATTTCTCCAGATCCTTGAGGTCCTTTACCTTCTCAGGCTTGATTCCCAGGGCATCAAACCTTGACCGAATTATCTTAGAATAACGATATCCATAACGAAGAATCTCAGAGAGCCTTTCCTTCAAATAGGCCTCTCGTTTTTTCTTCGACATCGTCTCCTTTTCCCTCTGAAAATAACCATGCGCCCGATCGATCATAGTCAACCTCTTTTTCGAAAAATGAAAATCTCCCCTTGCCCCCCCCTTTAGTAAAGGGGGGTTGGGGGGATTTGAAAGTTATTTTCTAAACAATTTGACCCATCATTCCAACGTTCCATTCTTCCAATATTCCAAGTGGGCGAAGCCCCGGAGGGCGTCCCACTATAGGACGGAGACAGGATCCACATCAATGTCCAGATGGACTCCGATTCCCTTCATCTGACCTTCCACTCTGTACGCCAATTCCTTGGCAAAATGATGAAGCATCTGATGGCTCTTCCCCTTTGCCATCATCTGCCACCGAAATTTTCCTCTCATCTTGGCGAAAGGGGCGCTGCTTGGGCCTAAGATTTCAATCCCTTTTCCATCCCCTTTTTTCAGCAGGGATTGCCCAATCCTCCCCATTTCCTCTGCCATTCCTTTCGTCCTCTTTTCGCTGTTTCCAACCAATCTGAAATTGATGAACCGTGAGAAGGGAGGGTATTCCAGGTCCTTCCGGAATTGAATCTCCTCCTGATAGAATCCCCTATAGTCATGATCTTTTGCCCTGAGAATACTATAATGATCTGGGCTAAAGGTCTGGATCACCACTTCCCCCAAAAATTCCCCCCTTCCTGCCCTTCCCGCCACCTGCGTGAGAAGTTGAAAGGTCCTCTCACTCGATCGAAAGTCAGGAAAGTGAAGAGATGTATCCGCGGAGACCACCCCGACAAAGGTCACATTGGGAAAGTCGTGGCCTTTAACGATCATCTGTGTTCCTACCAAGATGTCAATGCTCCCGGATTCGAGTCTTTTCAGAATCTGCAGATGAGACCTTCGTCTTGAAGTGGTATCTCGATCCATTCTCCCCACCCGCGTCTGCGGAAAGAGTGATTTGATCTCCTGCTCCAGTCGCTCGGTCCCGATCCCCATTCCTTGAAGTCGATGGCCTTGACACTTCGGACAGTCCCCCGGTGCCTGGATTCGATAATCACAATAATGGCACAGAAGGGAGCGATCCCGGAGGTGATATGTGAGTGTCACGCTGCAGTTCGGACATTTGAAGGTCTGGCCGCAATCCGGACAAAGGATAAAATTGGCAAACCCTCTTCGATTGAGGAAGAGGAGACTCTGTTTTTTGTCTTCGATATTTTTTTGGAGTGCAACCCTTAATTTTTCTGAGAGCAGGGTTTTTTCCTTCCTGACATCGACCACTTCTACTGTTGGAAGGGGTTTTCCTTCGATCCTCTCGGGAAGACTGAGAAGACGAAACTTTCCTTTCTCGGTGTTATAAAATGATTCCAACGAAGGGGTGGCCGATCCCAGAAGGAGGGTCGCCTCGACCTGTTTTGCCCGGACCACCGCGGCGTCCCTGGCATGATATTTCAGCTTCTCCTCCTGTTTATAAGATGGATCATGCTCCTCATCCACGATAATGATCCCAACGTTCTTAAAGGGGGCGAAGATCGCAGACCGAGCCCCCATGGCAATCTTCACCTCTCCCTTCCAGATTCTTCTCCATTGGTCGTAACGCTCTCCCCTTCCAAGCCCGCTGTGAAGGAGCGCGAGGTTCTCTCCGAATCGATCCTTGAACCGGGAAAGGAGCTGTGGGGTCAAAGATATTTCCGGAACAAGGACAATCGCTTCCCGGCCATGGGTTAATACCGCTTCGATGGCTCGAAGATAAATCTCCGTCTTCCCGCTTCCTGTGACACCGTGAATCAGGAACGGAGAAAATCGCTTTGAACGGATTCCTTTCAGGATCTCGTCGAGAACGGCTTCCTGATCACGAGTGAGCTCCGGTTTCGGGTAAGGCTTCAGTTCCGATCGGAGTGAGAGATCACGGCATACCTCTCTTGTGGAGAGCGAGAGGAGACCTTTGGCTTGAAGGGATTGGATGGATTGGGAAGGAGACTTAAATCTTTTGCTTAATTCGGAATAGGAAATGTCTCCTTTCTCCTTGAGCCAGTTCAGAATCTCGGCTTGCTTTCTTGAAATCGGTTGGGAGGACCCACTTCCTCGATAGTGAACCACTTTCTCAAATTTCGGCTTGACCTCTTTTCCTTCTATCCCGGCGTCAATGTTGAGAAGGCCTTTTCTCTTCCAGGAAAAGATTTGAGACTTTGATACTTCGCCGAGAAATATTTTCAAAATTTTCTTTAAAGAGACTTTCCCGCACCTTGCAATTTCCTTAAAGACTTTCTCCTGAAGCGGTTCCAAACCTCCTCGGGCGAGAGATTCCATCCCGTCTTGAGTGAGGCCCAGAATCAGTTCGCTCTTCAGCTGAAGCCCTGGCGGAAGGCCGGTTTTGATCACTTCTCCTAACGGATAAAGGTAGTAATCGGAGATCCAGCGAAAAAACCGGAGCATCTGGGGGTCGATCAGAGGAGCCTCATCGAGGAGGTCCTCGACCTCCCGCAACTTCTCTTCTACTCCTTTCGGAGGTTTCTCCACAAGATCGATTGAAAACCCGGTGACTCTTCTTCCTTTGAAAGGAACGAGGACCCTCATCCCGATTCTGAGAGAATCCCCCATCCTTTCCGGGATGCGATAGTGGAATGTGTTAGAAACAGGAAGCCCCACCGCCACTTCAACAATTTCTTTCATCGTTCCCAAATTATCCTTTTTTGCTCGGGTTTGTCAAATCTTCATCCCGGGTCATTGCGATCCCGCCAGGAGCGGGAGAAGCAATCTCGAATTAGTTGTAGCGCCGTCATTTATTGGCGGCGAAAGGCGTTAACAAGTTTGACCTTTACACCCCTTTTTAGAATAACTATAATAGGCTCAAACCCTCCCATGAAAGAAGCCTTAAAACAAATTTCTTCGCTTGTTGAACGTTTCGAAAGAAACATCGAAGCCTACCGGAGTCCTGCCTACAACGAAACCGAACTACGAATAGAATTTGTAGACCCATTTTTTGAGGCATTGGGCTGGGATGTGACCAATAAGGCTGGTTACGCCGAACAATATAAGGATGTCATCCATGAGGATGCGATTAAGATTTCTGGAGCCACTAAAGCACCGGATTACTGCTTTCGCATCGGAGGTGTTAGAAAGTTTTTCCTTGAAACTAAAAAACCTTCCATTGATATTAAAAGCCAGACAAGTCCTGCCTATCAATTAAGGCGCTATGCCTGGAGTGCCAAGCTTCCCGTTTCAATCCTAACTGATTTTGAAGAGACAGCCATCTATGATTGCCGCCTAAGACCGAAGTTAACTGATAAGCCCAGTATTGGGAGAGTCAGGCTTTATACATATACCCAGTACATCGACTCCTTTGAAGAGATCTATAACCTCCTCTCAAAAGAATCTGTCTTAAAAGGGTCTTTCGATAAGTTTGCAGAATCCGAAAGGCAGAAACGAGGGACGGCGGAGGTAGATTCTGAGTTCTTAAAGGAGATAGAGTCATGGCGTGAGGCTTTGGCGAAAAACATTGCCATGAAAAATCCAAAGCTCACAATTCCGGAACTTAACTTTGCTGTTCAGCTCACCATTGACCGTATCATCTTTCTCAGGATGTGTGAGGATCGGGGAATTGAAAAATATGGTCAGATCCAAAATCTTCTCAATGGGACTAACACCTACCGTCGCCTCCGGGAAATTTTCTACCATGCTGATGATAAATATAACTCCGGCCTTTTCGATTTCGGTACAGACCGACTCACCCCTGAACTTAAATTAGACGACAGACCGCTGAAGGACATCTTTAAAAACCTTTATTATCCAGAATCTCCCTATGAATTCTCGGTTCTTGGCGCGGATATTCTCGGTCATGTCTATGAACAGTTTCTCGGAAAGGTGATCCGGCTCACGGAAGGCCACAGGGCTAAGGTGGAAGAGAAACCCGAGGTGAGAAAAGCTGGTGGTGTCTATTACACCCCAACCTATATTGTGGACTACATTGTAAAGAATACAGTTGGGAAATTATGCGAACGCAAGACTCCAAGACAGATCAGTTCGCTTAGAATCCTTGACCCAGCCTGCGGT
>DBZJ01000240.1:0-3439 GCA_002311635.1 Syntrophaceae bacterium UBA1163 | reverse complement strand
GAATCCTTGACCCAGCCTGCGGTTCTGGTTCCTTTCTTCTCGGAGCTTACCAATATCTCCTGGATTATCATCGGGATTGGTATGAAAAAGACGGTCCCAAAAAGCACACCAAGGAGACTTATCAGGGCCGTGGCGGCCAGTGGTATCTGACCATTCAAGAGAAGAAGAGGATTCTGCTAAACAATATCTACGGTGTGGATATTGACCCGCAGGCCGTCGAAGTGACGAAACTGAGCCTGCTTCTAAAGGTTATGGAGGGCGAAAATCAGGATACCCTGGAAAAGCAAATGAAGTTATTCAAAGAGCGAGCCTTGCCTGACCTGGGAAGCAATATTAAATGCGGAAATTCTTTGATCGGCCCCGATTTTCACCAGGGCAAACAGATGAACCTCCTTGACAACGAGGAGGTTTATCGCATCAACGCCTTCAACTGGGAAAAAGAATTTACCGAAATGATGAAGGGGGGCGGTTTTGATACGGTGATCGGAAATCCACCGTACATCCGTATCCAGACAATGAAGGAATGGGCCCCCTCAGAGGTTGAAATCTATAAGAAATACTACGCCTCTGCCAGTAAGGGGAACTACGATATATATGTAGTGTTTGTTGAGCGAGGGTTGAGCTTGCTGAACAAATCTGGCCGGCTTGGATTTATCTTGCCCCACAAATTCTTCAATGCCCAATATGGAGAGGCTTTACGTGTACTGCTGTCAAAAGGGAAACACCTTGCTGAAGTTGTGCATTTTGGTGATCAGCAAGTTTTCGCAGGAGCAACTAATTATACGTGCCTACTTTTCCTGAATAGAGCAGGGAGCAATGAATGCCATTTTGTCAAGGTAGACGATCTAACAGCATGGCGTTTTAATGGCGAAGCTACAACAGGGAAAATTCCAGCAACAAAGATTGGGTCTTCGGAATGGAACTTCACCGTTGGAAAAGGTGCCGAGTTATTCGAAAGATTGAACAAGATGCCTGTTAGGTTAGGTGGTATTACAGAAAAAATCGCGCAGGGCATTCGCACCAGTGCCAACGAGGTATATGTTTTAGACTTGGTCTCAGAAAGTGGAAACCTAGTAACGGCTCATTCCAAGCAACTTGATCGGGATGTCAAGCTGGAACGCAGGGCGGTGTCTTTATTTTTGCAGGGCCGAGAGATCAAGCCTTTCCAAATTCTGCCATCAGGTAAAGTGGTTATTATTCCATATCAGATTGAGAATGGACGCGCAAAGCTGATAGCCGAGAAGGAGATGAGAGAAGGGCTTCCGAAAACATTTGCGTATCTTTTAGATAACAAGACCTACCTGGAAAACCGAGAACGCGGAAGGATGCGCGGCTCGGATTGGTATGCTTACATTTACCCTAAGAATATTGACCTTATGCGCACTGCCAAGATTCTCGTCCCCGATATTGCAGATCATGCATCCTTCGCCCTGGACGAAACGGGCGAATATGCCTTTACAAGCGGCTACGCCATTACCCTGAAAAGCAGTGTAACCGAATCACCTAAATACATTTTGGGTTTATTGAATAGCAAGACAATAGACTTCTATCTGAAGAGCATCAGCACCACGATGCGGGGTGGCTTCTTCCGTTACTTCACTCAGTTCATCGAACAGTTGCCTATCCGCCGCATCAAATTCAGTGACCCAACCGACAAAGCTCGCCATGACAAGATGGCAGACTTGGTTGAACAGATGCTGAGTCTCCGTAAGCAGTTGGCAGCAGTAAAAACTCCTGACGATAAGACGCGATTACAACGCCAGATCGACGCCACCGACCACCAAATCGACCTGCTGGTATATGAGCTTTATGGCCTAGGAGAGAAAGAAATCCTGATCGTCCAAGCAGAGGCAAAGGCATAGAATAGAAGGAAAGTCCATAAACTTATAAATGTTTTTCTCCCTACCCTCAGAGAATATTTTGATCGGTTTTCCAGTGCTCGTAGCAAGGAATAACTTGAGAATAAAGAGCGCCCTTGCTAACGTTGGATGCGGAAACACCCCAACCGAGAACAGATAGAATAAATCGTTCCACAGACCATCGCAGATGCTTTTCCGCAGTGAGTAAAGCTCGCTGTTGCAAAGGATTAAAAAAGGTTTCTCCATGAACAAGTTTATTTCTTATATCATAAAGCGATACCTCTTTAGTATTATTGATAATAGGCCAGAGGTCTCCAAGAAAAACTGGATGAGAATTACAGAGCCCGTTGAAAGCACTTCGAAATGATACTCTGTTTAATTCAAGAAGCTTTTCACACATTAGACCAAACTCTGCCTTCTTGCCAGCGAACAACGGTTGTTTTTTTATCCATTCCCTTAGGTCTTCAAGAAATGTCTTTTTAAATTGCTTTGGGTCTATAATATATGGCCTCAAACCAAAATGTTCCAGCAGAGTTTCAAGAGCGGTAAACAAAGTTAAAAACGAGTTTTCAACAGTGCGACCCTCTCGATAAATTGTATATTGTATTGCTTGACGAATGTTCTCCTTTAGCTCAATGCCAACAAACTTCTGGTAAGTCTTTTCTATGAAATCTTGCCATTTCTGGGGAGGGATAAGCGTATCATCATGACCCTCATCCTTTTTGGGTGTGGGTATTGTCAAATCCCTTCGATAATATTCAGTCACACATTTTGAATCCACGGTTTCCCACCCAAGACAAATACAACGGTGCCTTTCTGCAAGGGAAACTAATAACAGAAAGTCATCAAGAAAAGTTAAGGTTTTTCTTGCTATCTCTCTAATATTATCTATTTCTCCCACCTCGTATCTCGCAATGAGTTCAGTAAAGGTTACGGTGTCACCTTCGTCATTTACTGAGTAACGAAAAGAGTCATCGAAAATTAGCCGAAGACCATTTGTCAAAGCAAAGTTAAATTGGCGCACAGTTTCTACTCTTACATCACCAGTCCGAGATTTGGAAATCCATTTGGCAGGCCTCAAGAGTATGCTAGGTGTAAGCCAAAAACTTCCTGTCTGCTTGTGGGTGAAATTAGAGGCATCAGGAGACAAAAAGTGGATAACTTGTAAGTCTGCCGGTTCCGCAGTCAATAGGTGTTCAGTAATTTCAGGCCCCCAAGCCGTAGATGAGAATCCTGTAGAATACACTTTCTGTGCCTGAATGCTTGTGTCAAGAACACCAGAAAGGCTTTCAATGTCGCCTTGTAGAGAAAACTCGAACACATTTCGCAGATGAGGCACCTGGTTTTCAGTGGGAAAAAAATGCAATGCAATAGGATCAGTTAATTTTTTGGGAAGATATACCTTACATCGAACTTTCCCTTCTCGAATTTTATCATTCTCTAGGGTTACAAAGAGCTGATAATCTTCTTTCCTATTTTCTATCATCCGGAACTCTTTTATTTTCTTCACCCATATTATACAAGAAATTCTTGTGGTGACCAAGTCAATAAGAAGGTGCGAATTGCCTCACATTAAATGT
>DBZJ01000179.1 GCA_002311635.1 Syntrophaceae bacterium UBA1163 | reverse complement strand
GGCCAGCTCGCCGGCGGCGTCGCGCATGATTTTAACAATACGCTGGTGCCGGTCCTGATTTATCAAAAGTGAATCGTTGGCGCTAAACACAACCTTCATTGAAAAGGAGGTCTCTATGAAGCCATCCGTGTTCTCCGCCACTTCAGTTCAAGAAGTCGAAGGTCATCTTCAAAATGCTTCCAAAGAGGGGCCCAAACCTACGTTGGCAATCGTTTTCAGCTCCCCTGCCCATGACTTGAAAGACTTGGGGGCAATCTTCGGCAGGCACGACATGGACGTTTTCGGAGCAAGCACCGCTGGAGAGATTTTGAATGACGAGGTGCATGCGGGCTCAATTGTGGCGATGTTGCTTGATATTGGCCGCGAAGTCTATTCACTGGAGATGTTTGATGGAAAAGACAAGTCCTCCTTGCAAGTCGGTCAAAACGTCGGGGATTGGGCAAAGACCGTTTACGACAATCCCGCGTTCATGGTAGTGTCTTGTGGCCTTCATGCCAATGGCGAGCACATCGTCAACGGGGTTATTTCAGCAATGGGGCGTCAGGTTCCGTTGTTCGGGGGGCTTGCCGGTGACGATCTTAAGTTCAAAGATACATTCGGTTTTGACGGGTCACGGGTCATCTCAAATGGTGTCGTGGCTTTGATTTTTGATTGCAATGTCATTGGTCTTCAAGGAGTGGCTTTCAGCGGGTGGAAGGGAATAGGCACGTCAAAAACCGTCACCAGGGCCGATGGCAATATAGTTTACGAGATAGATCATGAGCCTGCACTGGACATCTATAAGAAGTACACGAACTTGAAGGATGATTCCATAGACGCGCCTACCCTTGTGATTGAATATCCCCTGGTTGTGAATCGGGATGATGGCTCGTCTGTCCTCAGGGCGATAATCGTTATCAACCCGGATAAGTCATTGGTCTACGCGGGGTCTGTGCCTGAAGGTGCAAAAGTACGCTTTGGCATGGCGCCGGGTATCGAAATTGTCGATCAGGCCATCGAACAAATGTCGGAATTCAAAGGACAAATTCCCAAGTCAGACGCCATGGTGCTTTTTTCCTGTAAGGCGCGACAGTATGCCCTTGGGCCAATGATTGAGGATGAAGTGGCCGGTGTTCGCAAGCTTTGGGACGTTCCGATGGTTGGATTCTTTACCTATGGCGAAATAGGGCCTGTGTTGCATGGGGGGTGCGATTTTCATAATGATACTCTCGTACCCGTCCTGATTTACGAGAAGTAAATTCTTAAAGGCATTGCGGCATGAAAGCTAATCTTGACAAGCTGAAGCACGCCGTCGGGGAGTTGATTGTTGCCGATGACGGCAGAAAAATGGTGTTGGAATTGCTCGGTCAAATAGAGAAGGGGTTTAAGACGCTCGACTTCAGATTGGAAAGGGCATTGAAAGACAAGAATACCCTTTCCACCTTACTCTCTCGTACATCCGAAGATCTTGAAAAATCATCGGAACTCATCCAAAAAATGTTCGGTCGCTACCTCTCCACCGAGGTGATGAATTCTCTGCTCGACGATCCTTCGGCTCTGGAACTGGGAGGCGAGAGACGAACGGTCACTATCATGCTGAGCGATCTGAGAGGCTTTACAGCATTGTCAGAGCGTCTCAACCCCGAGCAGGTGGTTCAACTGCTGAACTCATACTTTGAAGTGATGGTAGACGTAATCCTCCAGTACCAGGGCACCATCAATGAGATCATCGGCGACTCGCTGCTGGTTATTTTTGGAGCGCCCAAAGAGATGCCGGACCGAGCCAAACGGGCCATAGCCTGTGCAATAGAGATGCAGAACGAAATGGCAAAGGTCAACGAGCAAAACCGGCGCCAGGGCCTGCCTGATCTGGAGATGGGAATCGGCCTCAACGAAACCGAGGTGATTGTCGGCAACATCGGTTCGAGCAAAAGAAGCAAATATGCCGTGGTGGGCAGTGGCGTCAACATGACGAGCCGGATCGAATCCTATACTGTAGGAGGACAGATACTAATTTCAGAATCGGTGCACCAAAGAGCGGGAGAGATTTTGCGCATTGACGCTCAATGGGACGTGCTTCCGAAAGGGGCTGAAAAACAGTTGAGGGTGTACGATGTTGGTGGAATTGCCGGAGGTTACAACCTGGCTTTGGCAAGTAAAGAACAGCCCCTTATCACACTGGCTCGGCAAATTCCGATACGGTACACGGTCCTCGACGGAAAAGACGTTGGGGTGAAAGAACAGGAAGGCTCTGTCAGCCGGCTATCAAAAAACTGCGCGGAGATTACGTTGGATGACCAGCTCAGCGTTCTCACGAATCTCAAGATGAACTTGGAACATGTGAGTGAAAGACTGTCGGTCAGAGATTTTTACGGGAAAATAATCAAGTGCCTTGCTGAAAATGGGTCTTCCAGTGTGATTCGATTTACTTCAATTCCGCCTGAGGTTGATGCCTATTTCCAGGCGCACCTCCAGCACCCTATTGAACGTGGGGAAAGGCAGAAGCCACACCCCGTCAGTGGTCGGAAGTAATATCCGCACGAGTAATCAAAGCGCAAAACTGATTCCATTTCGTCAGTCCTCTGAATCCACTCTGCTTGTTGAAAATCCATCAGGGATCAAACGCTCCATACATGATCCGCAATCAGAATCCCACCGCAGCCATCTGAGATTCCCACAAGACAGAACCGCATTTTAGATACCCGCTGCTACATATATAAATTCCTGATTCGCTATTACCATTGTGTTTCACCCGCAAAACCAAGCCAGATAAGAGGTAAAGTTCAACTCTTTTGAAAGGAGGTGGTACTTATTGGACATCGGCAATTTCTTTCAATCCATTGGGGATAAGGTCAGCAAAATTATGGTCCCAAATTCGATCTTACAGGATCTCATGTCCATTAAAATTGCCATAGGACTCATCGCCATCTCACTTCTCATCTCTTCATTGGCCCTGCTCACTCTGGCCATATCCCACGGTCGATTGAAGAAAACTCAAAAGATCACATCAGACCAAATCCTCGATCACTCACAACCTCCCCACGATTGAGCCGGCAAAAAACCTTTCTCTCATAAAAACATGGAACAACGCAGTCCGACATCCATTTTGAAAAGGAGGTGAGGCTTATCAAGGTGTACGTATTCCCATTAATTCCCATCGTGATCATCGCAGCACTGGCATTTCTCGGAGACAGAGCTATGGAGTATGCGCTCATCCGGAGGGAGGCAACCTTATCGGTAATTATCGTTAGCCTGCTGACATTGCTGGTTCTGGTGCTGCTGATCTACCTGCAACGAAAACACAGGAACAAGAAAGGAGGACCGGACAAATCAAATGAACAGATTTGAGTTGAGCACACCCAGTGTAATTTTGACGGCAATAGGTGTCCTGTTTTTGCTGTGGCTGATTGGAAAGCTTCTCGGTGCGTCCTTCTTCTTCGTTGCGGGGGTTGTGATCGCATTCCTGATCCTTTTGATCGCATACTGTGTAATTCGGCTGTACGAGGAGCCTTTGCTGGAAAAAATTAGGAGATGCTTCGGGGTAGCTGAACCCGAAAAAGAGGAGGAAAACTGAATGAATCAAGTGACAATCACAGGCAATCTGGGCCAAGATCCGGAGACAAGGTATTCCCAGAACGGTGACCCCATCTGCACATTCAATCTCGCCTTCCGTCTGTCAAAAGATAAGACGGGCTGGATCAAAATTACATGCTTCGGTAAAACCGCAGAAGTGGCTGAAACCTATCTCCACAAAGGGGCAAAAATCCTGCTTTCGGCAACCATTGACCACAATAAATGGGAAACCGAAGAGGGTCAGCAGCGGAGTTCGATCCAGCTCATTGCCAACAGGATCGAGTTCATCAAAACGGATGGTCGGGGATTTGAGAACGGCGGCAACCATGACAGTGACGATCCCCCATTTTAACTGAAAGGAGAAAACACACATGGCAGTTCAGGAGAGAAAGAATCAGGAAACCAATCAACGGCCCAAGCTTGAAGAGCGTTTCATCATGAATCTGAAAGGCAAGGATTTCGTCCTCTATGCTGGCCTTTTGGATTTGGCCCACCAAAAAGGTATCTTGATCATGACGGTCGACGCCATTCAGTACCCGACCAAAGACAACGGATTCGAAGCAATCTGCAAGGCAACCGTTGAATCGAAGAATGGTGAATCCTTTGTCGAACTGGGAGATGCAAACCCGAAGAATGTTAACCACATGATTGCCAACCATATTCTTCGCATGGCTGCAACCAGGGCAAAAGCCAGGGCGCTGAGGGATTTCACAAACATCGGAATCACATGCCTGGAAGAGTTGGGTTCGCTGGATGAAGTAATGGGCGATGAAAGACCAGGCAATGGAAGACCCCAGAAGCCCGAGCCAGCAAAGTCTGAGTCTGGAAATTCTGGTAATGGAAAGCAGACCACAGCGCCGGCGACCGGAAATGGTAAACAAAATGCGGCTACCGGTAATGGGAAACAGAGTCCACCCGCATCAACGAGCGGGAACGGTGGTTCAAAGAAAACCGCAAAGGCGTCTTCAAAAGAAGAT
Source organism: Syntrophaceae bacterium UBA1163 (assembly GCA_002311635.1). GTDB lineage: Bacteria > Desulfobacterota > BSN033 > BSN033 > UBA1163 > UBA1163. Next base: position 2,531 of record DBZJ01000179.1, on the reverse strand, counting down.
CCCACCAATGGAGCCAAACGGGAAGAGGGTCCAAAACCCTCCACGGCACAGATACGGGCAATCGAAAATTTAGCTCGGCGCCGGAACATCTCATCCGAAGAACTCGAGCAAATGGTCAAGCAACAGTTTGGGACCAGTCTGCCGAACATAAATAGCACAGAGGCATCAAGCTTTATCCGGCTCCTGCAGCAGTCCGCATAGAATCCGTAACCAGCCATTTTGATGATCTACATGACATGGGGGCAGAGTAAATGCCACAGGAGAGGTTTGCTCTGCCCTCTTAGACCAAAAAAACGCAGTTTCCTGCGGTTTTCTACTCTGGCTATACCCAAAAAACGCAGGATCCTGCGGTTTTTAGAGAAAAACGGGACCCAAAAACGAAGTGACTTCGTTTTTGAATAGGAGAGAGCCTATGGACATAACCGAACTAAGAAAAAATCCACACCTAAGTCCTTCAGCCATAAACGCCTACATGGATTGCGGTCTACTCTTCAAACTGGGAAGAGTTCTGAACATTCAGCCCGAGACCAGACCTGATGCACTGGAATTCGGTTCTGCAATTCATAAAGTCATCGCAGAGTATTACAGGCACAAGCTTGAAGGGGAAATCGTTTCTCTGGAGGACCTTCAAATCCTATTTCAAGCATTGTGGGAACGGGCAACTCAAAACGGGACTGAGATTACCTACAAGGACGGGAAGAATAAGGAGATCCTACTCAAGGAAGGCAAAGATCTCCTTTCGGCATATTACACAAAACTGCCAAGAGATAATTTCAACGTCCTGGCCATTGAACAACCCTTCATGTTCCACATTCATGGTCTTCCGGTTCCTATAATCGGCATTTTTGATCTTATTGAACAGGACGAGTCGGGAGCCATAATCGTCACAGATTGGAAAACAGCGAGCCAAGCATATTCTGAAGACGAGATAAATAAAAATCTGCAGCTGACCCTTTACGGAATGGCAGCTAAAGCCAACGGGTACACAGACAAGGTAATCCTGCTTCGTTTCCACACTCTGATCAAAACAAGAGTCCCAAAGTTCGAGGAATATTACACCACGAGGTCAGAAATGGATGAGAAGCGGGCAGTGAAAAAGATCATGCACGTATGGGATGGTATAGGAAAGAGGGTGTTCATCCCAAACGAATCATGGAAGTGCAAAGGGTGTCAGTACAAGGGCGCCTGTGATGAATGGTTCAAAAAGGAGGACCTGAGCCTATGAAATTAAATGAGCAGCAAAAACGGGCAGCGAACTTTCTGAATGGAATATGTGCCGTCATCAGTGTCCCAGGTGCGGGTAAGACAACAGTTATGAGCGCAAGGATAGGAAACCTGGTAAAAAAACATGGAGTGGCGCCTGAGAATATACTGGGCTTGACGTTCACAAGAAATGCGGCCGATGCAATGAGACAGAAACTCTCACCCGTTCTCGATGAGCTCTCTTCAAGGGTCATGCTCGCAACCATTCACAGTTTTTGCTTCTGGTTACTGAAAAGTGAGGGCGTGGTGTTCGAAATCGTATCGGGAAAAGAGCAACTGGTAATGATCCGGAAGACCATGAAGGATGCAGGGATCAAAGATCTTTCAACCGGCATGGTTCTATCTGAAATCAGTCTTGCCAAAAACAATTTGATCAGCGTGGAGGAATTTCGGGATTTGTACGAGGGCGACAAGACAATGCAGAAGATTGCCGCCGCCTACGAAGCCTATGATGCCGAAAAGAAAAAGAAAATGCTACTCGATTTTGACGATCTTCTGGTCCAAACTCACAACCTGCTCTCAGAAAATACGGAGGTAAGAGAAAAATATCAAAGCTCCTTTCGGCATCTCCTCATTGACGAGTTCCAGGACACGAACCCCGTATCCCTGTCCATCATGAAACTCTTGATCGATAACTCAAACGGGGCAAGTTTCTGGGTCTGCGGAGATGATGCACAATCAATATATGCTTTCACAGGCGCAAGTGTGGCAAACATCCTGAATTTCAAAAAGCTCTTTCCAGCCTCCCATGAGATCATCTTAAACCTCAATTACCGATCCACACAAAAGATCATTTCAGCCTGTCAGAACCTTATCAGCCACAATGTCCGGAGAATTGAGAAGACCTTTGAAACCCACAACCAGCAAGGAGAGGACGTTGTTGTGTTTGAATGCATTTCTGAGGAGGATGAAGCCAAGCAGGTCGCAGAAGAAATCACAGACCTTACCTCCAAGGGATATGAGCATAAAGACATTGCTATCCTGTATCGGGCAAATTTTCAGTCCAGAGTGGTTGAGGAATGTTTCCTCCAATTAAAAATCCCGTATCGGATCGAGAATGGAATGTCTTTCTACCAGCGGCGTGAGGTAAAAATTCTGCTGGACTATTTGCGGGTGATTCAAGCGTCTGAATCCGACGAAGGAGATGAATCTCTAAAAGGGGTAATCAATGTTCCGAACAGATACATAGGCCGGAAGTTTACAGGGGAACTGGAGCGATTTGCGGCAAAGAATGGAATTCATCTTTATCCAGCCCTGAAATCAATGCC
>DBZJ01000131.1 GCA_002311635.1 Syntrophaceae bacterium UBA1163 | reverse complement strand
CGCCAGGTTTCAACTGGCTTCGCTTCGAAAGGATGCCATTCATCCCCAGGCTTAAAAGCCTGGGGTTTTCTGGCATAGCTTATAAATACTTTTACATTATTTAACATCTGTTAATAAATGATTTTCTCATCTAATGAAAAAATCTGCTTGACATTTGAAACGAATATAATATAATGGGTTTAACTTATCCACCCTGCGGAGGGGAATCGCGATGGATTTTGCAGAAGTTGCCGCTTTGGCGGAGGAGATTGTTTTACTCGGCAGAATCGCTGCGAGGTTAGGATTCAGCAAAAAGGATAGCAAATTCAGGCTAAACCGGTCGGAGATAGAGATCTGCAGGGTCATTGCAATACTATCGAGGGAACTGCGGCGCGATAAGATTCCAATGTCTTTGGTTTTCAGAGTTCTGCCGGTTCTTGAGGCGAGCGTCAGCCGAACCATCGGCTCCTTAGAATCCAAAGGATACCTCAAGAAGATTTATGCCAGAGACAAAGGAGAAAAGAAGGGAAGGATTTGTCTCTCCTTAACGGCCAAAGGAAAAAAGACTTCCGATTTAGTTTCGAGATACTTTGTAACGAAAATTGTCGCCATGCTGAAAGAGATCCTGGAACCAAGACTCCCTAAGAAAGGGGGTAAGAAATCCACGGTTTCCGGAGGGGAAAAGATCTTGAAAGAGCTTAGACTGGGTTTGATCGGTAATATTTTAAAAACATACAAAAAAACGAACCAAAGGGCGAAGCTAAATAAAATGTGACCCAGAAGAAATCAACATACTGATAAAAAAGGACCCAGTTTGCCTCTCTGCAAAGACTCAAACTGGGCCCCGGCCAAAACAAAGATGGGAAAGATGAAATGTCACCTCAATTTTTTTGGGATTTATAATATCCCCTCTGTCTTGAGACTTTCCCCTTTGGCGTTTTTCATTATAAAAAATTCGGAAGGCCATATCAAGCACCATCCTTTAGTCTGACCGACAGAAAGAGGCTAAAGCAAAAATGTTCCGCGCGGACATCTCTTTTCAGAGGATAAAATCCAAAATGTGCTTAAACACCGAAAGGAGGTGAAATGTATGAAAAAGATTGCTTTGGTGATTTTACTGCTCGTTCTGGCTTCGGGGTTGGTACGATGCCCCTGGTGGCATCACCACGACCATCGCTTTGGCGACTCTCACAGCTACCGCTCAAGATAACGGGGCTATTAAATTCTCAACTACCTTTTTATAAGTTTGATAAATATTGGAAGAACGCTCAATCATCTTTTAACCCGGTGAGATTATTTCTTGCCGGGTTTTTTTAGCAAATTTTTGCAAGACTATTCACGGAAGGTTTAAATTTGGTTTTTGGCGGAAACATGAAATCCTCTATCATTGTTGTTCATCAGACCTGATGACCTGTAGATCTAACAAACATCCCACTTCTCTAACCCTTTCCAAAAGTTTCGGTTGACCAGCTCCCATATATCCATTCTTACCACGAAAACACTCAAGCATAGAAAGGAATATAATAGGGCATAAACAAATTTTGAAATTACGGAAGATGGCACAGGTAGAGTTCAGCAGTCCTTAACCTAAGCAGATCTCCAAAGTTTCTTCCGAAACACGGAAACTTATGTTTGACATAGAAATCTAAGAGGTGTATTCTCTGAACCAGGAAGCGGCCGAACACAGGAAGACGTTAAAGAACATCAGACAAAGTGATGACATCTGAGGATGTGATACTGTTGGACCCTCTTAGAGAGAATGAATGTGGAGACTAAGTACCTAAGAATGATCCGAGGGATGAAGAGAAGGGGGCGAAAGGATTGGACAGTCTATATCCTCCGTTGCGGGGATGGGTCGCTCTACACGGGGATAGCAAAAGGCGTGCAGGCTCGGGTCAAGCAACATCGTGAGGGCCGGGGAGCAAACTACACCCGAACTCGCCTGCCCGTCGAACTGTTATATCAACAAGAAGGCTTAACGCATTCCAAAGCTCTTATTCGAGAAGCAAAGATAAAAGCGATGTCTCGGTCCAAGAAAGAGGAAATCATCCTTAATGAACATCGTGCCCGTTTCTTAAAGTATCCAGGGATAAAGCCTTCAAAAAGGGATTCATTCATTCCCTTTGGAGACTAGCGCCGTAATGATATGCAGGTATAACAAACAGCGTATTTCTTTGACACGTCGTCTCTGAAAGTTTCGGTTGACCAACTCTCCTAAAATTTGTATATTCCAACCATCAACAGAATGGCGGTGAAGATACCTCTTCGTTTTCAGCAATAAAAAATACTTATCAGTGCCCGGTTAACTCTCAATGTTAACTCTCAATAAAGGAGAAAAATACTGATCGAATGTTGAAGACGACTCCCATGCTTTTTATCTTGACGATAGAGAGGTGTCATTCCTATGGGCATTGGCGGGCAATTGAAAGGTGAAGAATTATTCGGGTGCAAGGGGGGAGAGAAATGAAATCAACCGCTCTGGAGTCATTTTTGCTCGGGGTTACTTTCGGGATAGGGATAACTATTTTAGCTTTGTATACGCAAAAACCAGGCCGCTTGGCCGAAACAATCGCAGACAGCAGGCGAGCACGAAGAGCAAAAGAAGAAGAAAAAAAACTTCAGAGAGAAAGGCTGAAGGCAGTGGGCTTTTCGGATGAGGAAATTGATGAATTCTCACGATAGACATCGAGTTTCAAGTTCCCGCGTTTCTTGATTATTTCTTTCTGAAAGATTCGGTTGACCAGTGTTCATAAAATTTGTATATTTAAATCAGGGATCCACAAGGTGGGGACGGAAGTATATCTTCGTTTTTAGCAAAACGAAAAGACCAGACCCCACGGCCCGAAGACGGTAATGGAAAGTTTAAAAGAAAGGACGAAAACCTATGTTAGTCAAAACAGATGAAGCCAAGAAAATGTATTGCCCACTTAAATTTTCAAAACCTCCAAGTAAGGAGTCAGGGCAAATAAATCCAGAATGGATATGCGAAGGCCCAGCGTGTATGGCATGGCAAAAACTCGTGGGATCGAGGTGGGTTGGAGACCATGGTTATTGTGGGTTAGCGGGAAAACCGTTGGATATCAGCACCGAACCTCGGTCTATCCATAATGGGCCTTTCAAGAGGCGGACATAATTTGAATTTTATTATAGAAAGAAATTCTAAATGTTAGGTGAAGCTAATAGACAGAGGAGAAATCGATGAGGACAAAAGTGGGTTTGTGGATTGACCATAGGAAGGCCCTGATCGTGGCCGTTACGGACAAAGGGGAAGAAATAAGACTAATCATATCAAAGGTTGAACAGCCCGGACGTTCCGGTGGTATGCGGTCTACGACTTCCTACGAATCCCAACTCGTACCCGCAGATGATAGCCGCGAGAGGAGGTCTATGGGACTTCTCAACATTTACTACAATGCGGTCATTGCGTGTATTCGTGATGCAGAATCTATTCTGATATT
>DBZJ01000009.1:76037-93490 GCA_002311635.1 Syntrophaceae bacterium UBA1163 | reverse complement strand
ACCCTGCAAACCCGGTACGAGGCCAATGCGATTGCCTTGGTAGAACGCGTGGAGCAAATCTGCGCTGCCCAGCATGTTAAACGCCCAGACGAGGATGATTCCCAGCCTGGTGCGCAGCACCGCCAACGCGAGCAAAGCCAGGATCGCGGTAGCGAGGTCTCCGTACGCAGCCGGACGCGCGAAGGCGGCCGGTAAGTCCGGCGAGACAACCCCAGGAACCAGGAAAGCCAAACCGATGAACCGGAAGGCATGCAAGAGGAGTAACGGCTGCAGGGCGTTGGCACGCGGTTGACTGCGCAGTGCGGGCCAGAGGTATCGCCCTGCGACGATCCCCCATGCAACGAAGCTGAGGGCAACACTGATTCCGAACAATGCTCGCGGAGGCATCATGGACTCCTTTCCCAAAGTTTTACTTATGGATGCGATGGCATGCTCACTAACCTCTCCAGCAGCATCTGCACGTGTTTTCGACGATCAGTGAATGCGATAAGTGGTGTTACTCGCGTCTCTGCGACCGTCCAAAGGGGTAAGCTGGAGATAATTTGGTCAACGTCCTCCAGTGAGTCTGCCTCTATCATCAACCGGAGCGAGATCCGTCCAGCCGCCGGCCCTCCAGACAAAATTTTCTTCTCTGCAATAAGCTGCTCGGCGCGCGCGATCGTCGGAAGAATGATCTGTTCGATAAAGGCCCGACCTGCTTCCGGCGTCGGCATCTGCCCCGACTTCACGTGGTCTACTTCGACAAAGAAAAGCATACAAACCTCCTGTGTATGTCTACCTGGAGTCTGTTTATAAAATGACGGCTTTCACAAAGGCCGTCATACACTAGGCCCCTGGGCGTTTCTTCGAATGATGCTATAAATCCGTCAATCCGGCTGCAGCTGCCTGAACATCAGCGGGGAAGTCCGTCAATTCCTGAACCTGGCGGATTTCGATAATTTCATTGTCTGAGGCGGGGCAGCGCGTGGCCCATTCGATCGCTTCTTCTCTCGAATTCACCTGTATCATCCAGAATCCGCCGAGAGTCTCTTTCACGCCAGGAAAGGGACCGTACCTTACCATTGGCTTACCCCTGGAGAATGTGACACGGGCACCCGCTGAGGGCGGATGGAGGCCCTCAAGTGACAATAGCACTCCAGCCTCCTTCAGCGATTGGTTATACTTCATCATCGCTTCCACGGCCTCGGCATCCGGCATCGTACCCGGAGAGGCACTCTCATATCCCTTCGGGATCATCAACAACATGAATCGCATCGAACGGCCTCCTTTACTTGGTCATTTTCGTCTGCCAGAGCCCGAACGCCGAACCAGTCGGATCTATAATCACACTAAACCACCCCATGTCCGGAACCTCTGTGACATCCTCGACAATGGTACCCCCGAGTGAAGCCGCTTTCTTTGTGGATGCTGCGACATCGTCCACCAGGATGTACGGAAGCCAGTTGTCCGGATCGCGTGACGTAGGGTTCTTCATTATTCCTCCGCCGGTTCCTTCCCCGACCTCGATGACCGTGTAGTCCATGCCCGGAAGTTCTTTCATTTTCCAATTGAACATGCCTGCGTAGAACTTCTTTGACTTGGCCACATCTCGCGTACGCAATTCAATGTGAACAAATGGATTTGCCATGTTGCACCTCCTTAAGATATTTGTTTTGGGCGCGTCGGGATATTCTAAGCTTACCAGCGGCATCCGAGCAGGCAAATGAGGTGAATACTGTATTTTTGACGTGAAGAAATAAGTATTTTTGCAGTATTCTTTAAAGGAGGAGTGGAAGGGGTCAGGCAATGGTAAGCCGGGATTGAAGGAGATTGAGGATCGGTTGAGCGATGATCAAGCTGCACAGGATTTATTTTATTTTTATAGTGATAACATATTCGTGCCCTGATGGCGGATGTTTTTGTGCCTCTTTATCAGATATGAATTCAACTTCTTTGCCAAAGTGTTTTGCAGCGATCCACACGTGGCAAATGGCAATACCCACGCTAATCTTGCTCATCCTTTCAAACATAAAGGCTGTTAGAAAGCTTGATTTAGCGCGATAGGCATGAATGGCGCTGGCGCCGCCCGTGAAAAACCACTGCTGCCGATTCATCGCAGACGGGGCAAGGCGAGCAGGCTCCAATAACTCATCTGCGCCTTTAATGTCAGTTATTTCTCGAAGTGGTTTTCTTTTGAATTCCGAAACGCTTTCTCTATGCAATTTTTCTTTTGGCTTGCCAAAAGCCAATAAAATGACAAACTCAAGCTTTGACCTGTTCAATATCTCTTTTGTCGGCTTCGGCATTCCTTGCCAACAACTGCCCATACCGTTCGCCGAAAAGAACAAGTCCATCTGCTGCAGCATAAAACCAACGTTTGTTAAATATCCATCCTTGGTTTCCGAAAAAACCGCAAGATAATGGGGTGCTTTTGCCAAAAATAAACCCTTCACATCCTTTTGCGACAAAAGCTTCATTTCGATTTTGATATCATCATACAGGGGCTTTAGGGCGTTCGTATGTGCCATAATCTCCGCGAGCGTATGCTCATCCAGCGGAGTCAGATCGTATTCTCTGATGGACTTCCGCTTGAATATTGTCTCATAAAGTTTTGTGTTTTCGATCATCTCGTTTCCTCGCATATCTTTTACAAACAATATTTGAGACCCGCTAGCCCACCTGTTCGTCGTAACATCTGCAAAAACGTCCTTTACCGCCAAGGGGATTAGAGATACTACAATCAATCCCGTTTGGCATAGGACTCGAATCCCCTTTGAACAAATCGGCGGAAGACGACCCTCCTTCATCCAATCCCTCCTGATCAATAGATAAGCAGAAACGCATTCTATGGCCGTTATTGTCGAGGCGCGCCCCGAGTCTCTGAAAAAGCAAGCAATTCAGGGAAAAACTCCCGGAAGTCCCTGTAAAGTCCCGCATAATGTCTGCTCAATGCTTCAGCCCCTTCCCAAAGACGGTTTGCTCTCTTAAGCCTGAAACGAGACATCCTGTGCAGGACCGCGGCAATTCCCCCGATGTCGCTATACGACGGCAGCCAGTCCCTGAACAAGAACGGTATGATGCGCCGCAGCTTATGCGGGAGAAATTCCTCGTGCTCGCAAAGGACCCGCCAGGTGTCCGATATAAAAAAAGACAGTGACACGTCCGCATAATCTTCCCAGTGTGCGGCAAGAAAGTGGTCATAGAAAAGATCGACCAACACTCCCCGGTAATGACCGAAGGATGGATCGAGCCGCCGCTTGCTGCGAAGGAAATTCCGGTTCTGTCCCGCGAAGGAATCGATCTCCCGGTGAAGTAAAATCCCTCGTTCGATATCGGCCGGGAAACGCCCATCCAGCCTCCCTTTGACAAAATCACCCATGAGATTTCCGACAAGAAGTCCCGGAGTGTCGCCGGAGAGAAACAGGTGGGTAAGAAAGTTCACAAACCGATCTCCTATCTTTCTCCCTCCTGAACGACAAAGGAGAAAAAGAGTACTATTTAGAATAACACATTTAGGCTAACAGGTCAGGAGTGAATCAATCGACTGGAACGGGACCGTGTCTGACCCTCATCCTCCTGCCCCGGCCTACCGGCAGGCAGGCTCTTCCTGGTCGGACGAAGTCAATTTAATCCTCGTTCCACATCGGTTCCTAGTGGAAAGGGGTCAGGCAATCGCAATAAAGTATTTAAAAAAGAAAAATAGATCAATCCTCACCGCCGATAAGCTATATGACAATATGCTGAATGTGGGTGGCTGATCGGTGAGCCCGGAACGAAGGGGATTGAGGGATCGGCGGAGCGATGATCAAGATGCTCAGAATTTAGTCAAACCGCGGCCCCCATCCATTCGTCATGAAAAATGTCAACCCTCGCATAAATCCCTCAGCGCTCTTCCTAAGATGTAACAAAAAACGGCACTTTCCTCAATAAAAAGGATCTCTTAAAACTCTGGACTTAGTTCATAAAGACCTGCCAAGTCACTTTCTTTTTTAGCCGTTTGACCAACCTTATCGTCGGGTTTACGGATACAAAGTCTGTTCGTCAGAAGGTCAGCAATCTCGTCTTCCTCTTTTCGGATTTCTTCGTAAAATCTTTGTATTCGCCCTCTTAAGGGCTTCGGCGAAGCTTCTTTCCGATGCCGGAAATTACGGTGCCCTTTGACCGTGAAGATCCACAGATGATTCCTGAACTTCGAAAATTCAAGTTGCCCCCTTAACCTGGCCCTCCGTTTATCCTGCAAAGGCGTTGAGATATCGATTGGACTCAGGAACGGCATAGTCCTTGCACGACTCCTCTAATTGTAGATCTATAGGCTGCTTGCGGTCTCGTGAAGACGATTATGAGTCACCTTGCGTCTCATCTCCGGTGTCTATTTCTCCAGGGCCAATCGAAAGGAAGGTGAAATGACGGCCATACCCAATCAGCATCGTAGCGTTAGGGATGCTTATTATATGAGGACCCTTTTTCGCAGACATGTACAAGGAGCTCTTGTTCGATCAGGGGCCAGTGTGTTCATGTGGGTGTTTGCTTTGGCTGCCTTTCTTGAGGGCCATATTAACAAACATCAAATGGAAGGAGTTAGCGCTTCCGTTGCCTTCCTGATCTTGATAAATCCGCCCACTCTATGGCTCTCAAGGCGGATAACCCAAATAAATGTATATAAATATTTGTCGCTTCTTATCAATATATTAGAAATAATCGGATATACATCTGTCATTTATTTTTTGGGGGGTATTGAGGCTACGTATCTTATCCCCATTTACTGTCTCTTGATAACCTATGTCGGGGTGGTAGCACACGGGAAATTGCCATTTATCGTAGCCAGTATCTGTTCGATTGCCTTTGCTCTCATCGTGGTATTGGAGTACTTGGGTTTTCTCCCCGATCAATTTCATGCAATGGGCTTTTATTTTCCTTGGAAAAATCAGTTTGACATTCTTTTTGTAATCACAGCGCTGCTCTTCATGGGAGCCTTCATTGCGTACTACACCGGCAATCTTCTGAAGGAGAACAGAGAAAAACTAAGGCGGCAAAATGCCGAACTGGTCCATGCCAAGGAAGCTGCGGAGAAAGCTCGAGATGAATTAGAACAACGCGTGAAAGAGCGCACTTTGGATCTCGTGATCGCAAACGAGCAATTGCATCAGAAGACTGAGGACCTCATTCGTTCCAACAAAGAGTTGGAGCAGTTTGCCTATGTAGCCTCCCATGACCTCCAAGAACCTCTCCGTATGGTTACCTCCTACGTACAACTTCTATCCCAGCGCTACAAAAACAAGCTTGATCAGGATGCCAACGAATTCATCGATTTTGCCGCTAATGGCGCCATCCGCATGTATCAGTTGATCAATGACCTCCTCGCCTACTCCCGAGTAGGTACCCGAGGAAATCCCTTTGAATTAGTAGACTGCGAAGAGGTCTTTCATAAGTCTGTCAACAATTTAAAGGTGGCCATGGAAGAAAGCGGGGCTGAGGTAACTCATGATCTTCTCCCCAAGACCGTAGCTGATTTCTTGCAGCTTGAACAATTGTTTCAGAATCTCATTGGCAATGGGATCAAGTTTCATGGGAGGGAGTCGCCCCGGGTTCATATCTCGGCGAGACCCAATGGGGGCTATTGGGTCTTCTCGGTTCGTGATAATGGCATTGGCATTGCTCCGGAATACAAAGAGCGTATTTTCGTCATTTTTCAGCGGCTCCATGGCTTGGATAAGTATCCGGGGACAGGTATTGGCCTGGCGATCTGCAAAAAGATTGTAGAACGCCATGGGGGGCGCATCTGGGTTGAGTCAGAACTCCGAAAAGGTGCTACCTTTTATTTCACCCTTCCCAAGGAAGGAACTCAACAGGCACGACCGTCAGAGCAATAGGCAAATCGGTTGAGATTTTGCTGGTGAAAGATAATTCCTCCCTTTTGCGAAGGGAGGGAAGGAGGGATTCAGTTATCGGGGTCCATACAATTAGGGACTCTTTAGAAGTTCCGGGGGTTATTTTGATTTTAGCTCCTTGAGTTTCGCAGTCAGAGCAGGGAGGACTTCTTTATAGTCCCCGACGATACCGAAGTGGGCGACGTTGAAGATATTCGCCTCCTTATCCTTATTGATAGCCACGATGACCTTCGATCCCAAACAGCCGGCGATATGCGACATGGCGCCGGAGAGAGCGACGGCTACGTATAGTTTAGGGCTGACCACCTTTCCGCTCTGACCCACCTGGAGCCTCGTCGGCGCCCAACCCTCGTCGCAGGCAGGACGAGTCGCACCGACAGCGCCCCCCAGAATGTTCGCAAGCTCCCGGAGCATCCCGAAATTCTGAGCATTGCCTATGCCACGGCCACCGCTGACGACGACCTCAGCATCTTCCAGCTTCACCCCTTCGACTTCCTCTTTGATGCGATCGACGACCTTGACTTTAACCGCCGAAGGATCGACCTTGCCTTCAAAAGGAATAACCTGACCTTGGCGGGAATCATTCCGCTCTGCTGGCGGCACTACTTTCAGCCTTAGGGTAGCCATCTGAGGACGGGCAGACTTTGATACCATCGTGGCGTGGGCGTTACCACCAAAGACGGGCCTGGTCGAGACCAGGAGCTTGGTCGCCGGGTCGATGGATATTGCCAGGCAATCCATAGCGAGCCCACCCCCTAAGCGACCATTGAGCCGCGGGGCTAAATCGCAACCGACATCCGTGTGGCCAAGAAGCATAATGGAAGGGAGCACCTTCTGACAAAGGTCAGCCGCTACCCGGGTGTAGGCATCGGAGTTATAATCATCGAGGAGACTGTCTTCAGCAACATAGACTTTGTCAGCCCCATAGGCGATTGCATCCTGACCCAGGCCGCCTGCTTTGCTACCCATCAACAGGGTACTTAAGTCCTCGTCCAGTTCACTCGCGAGCTTTCTTCCGGCTCCAAGGAGTTCTATAGTGATTGGCGAAAGCTTCCCTTCTGCGATCTCGCCGCAAACCAAAACACCTTTATGACTGCCCATTGGTATCCTCCGTAAATCCTGTGTGGTTTGTCATTCCGGGCTTGACCCGGAATCCAGTCTTTCCTGGATTCCTGCTTTTGCAGGAATGACGCCCGTTGTTGTGATTAATGTCGCTGTATATGTAATCATATCAGCTTACTGATCTTTTCGGCGAGATTGACTCCGGCTTCGCCAGGAGTACCCCCGGTCACCATCTCGCATTCGGTCTTTCGGGTCGGCACAGAGAGACCGGTGATCTCGGTATGAGCGTTCGCCTTGTCCAGCTGCGAGGCCTCCGCCCCGATATCCTGCGCTTTCCAGACCGGAATCTGCTTTTTGCGAGCAAGCATGAGGCCCACTCCGCCGGGAAGACGAGGTAGACCGATCTCGCTGCTGACCGTCACCAGGCTTGGCATCGGAGCTTCCAGTACCTCAAAACCATCCTTCACGGTCCTCTTTACCCTGAACTTCTTGTCCGCCGCCTGGATATCGCACGCGAGGGTCACGACAGGGATGCCGAGTATTTCGGCCAGAATAGAGCCCACCTGGCCGGCGCCCCAATCAGCGGCCTGCCGGCCGCACAGAACCAGATCATACCCGCCAATTTTCTGGATCGCTTTCGCCAATACGTAAGCGGTACCGAAGCTATCCAGGTTCTCGAAAGCTTGATCCTCGAGAAGAAAGCCTTCGTCGGCCCCCATCGAGATGGTGTGCTTTATCACGTCAGAAGCTTTCCCCGACCCCATGCTGATTACGGTGATTTTCCCTTTGTGCTTGTCTTTGAGCCGGCATGCTGCCTCAACGGCCCGTTCGTCGTAGACGCTGATCACCGGCGGCACTCCGGCGGGAGGGATCACCTTTTTCGTTTCGGGGTCAATCTTGAATTTGGCCGGTGGTATCTCGGGGTCGGGTACTTGTTTAACACAGACGATCGTATTCATACGACTCCCCTCCTAATTAATACTGGTGCCATGGAATAGGTTACATCTTCAAAAGCCGTTTCTCACCGCCCACTCGTCCCGCGAAGGCGTGACTCTTTCGAGACGCAGAGGCCACTGAGAGGAGGTTTTTCCCGGAGAATCGGTGAGAGGCCGATTCTCCAGAAGTCCCAGGCCTGCGGCCATCGATATTCCTAGAATGCTGAAAGCTTTTGATTTGGTGGCCTCTCACCACCAAATCAAAAATTTCCCCTCTGCGATCTCGGCGTCTCTGCGGTGAAAGTAAGTAATTTTATGGTCTCCTTAAGACTGCTTCATCGCTGCTTCAACCACTTCGACAAGATCTCTTGCTTTCAACGAGTCCTTCATCTGTTTATGTTCGATGCTCTCCTCGAACATCTGTAAACAATAGGGGCAGGCAGTCACTACCGTCTCCGCCCCGGTCTTGAGAATGTCTTCCATACGCATCTGATTGATCTTTGTTGTACCGGGCTGTTCTTCTATCCACATGTGTCCGCCACCGCCCCCGCAGCAGAAGCTCGTGTTTCGCGAGCGTCCCATTTCCTCAAGCCTTGGCTTTGAGATAGCCTCCAGTACCCGGCGCGGCTCCAGATATACTCCATTATAACGGCCCAAATAGCAAGGATCATGATAGGTGAGTATAGAATTCAGCTTGCTGGCAAGTTTCAATCTGCCCTGGCTGATTAAATCAGCAATCAGCTGGGTATAGTGAACCACTTTGAAATCGCCGCCGTACCGGGGGTACTCGTTCTTAATGGTATGATAGCAGTGGGGACAGGAGGTGATAATCTCTTTAATCTGGTGGTTTTTGAAAATTTCAATATTTTGCTCCGCCATGACCTGGAACTGAAACTCATAGCCTGCTCTTCGTGCCGGGTCGCCGCAGCAGGTCTCGACTTCGCCTAATACCGCGAAATCGACTCCGGCTGCTTTCAGCACCCTCGTCATGGAAAGCGTCGCTGCGACATTACGCTCAACCAAAGCCCCGGTGCAACCAACCCAGAATAGGGTATTCGCGCTATCTCCTTCAGCCAATATTTTGAGTTCCAGCCCGCTGGTCCAGTCGCCCCTCAACCTCAGCGACTGCACTCCAGCCCATGGGTGTCCTCTGGACTGCATATTTCTGAGCATCAGCTGGGCAGTTTCCGGCATCTTGCTTTGCGCCAGCACCAGGTTGCGTCTGAGGTCAATGATCTTAACAATGTGTTCCACATAGACGGGACATGTCTCCTGGCAGGCAGCGCAGGTGGTGCATGCCCAGATTTCTGCTTCACTCGGCGCTTCGCCAACCAGGGTCGGAGCGCTGTCGGATTGATTCGCCTGGTTGTTCGCTGCTTTGAGCATATGGACTTTCAGGTCCTGTACGACTTTCCTGGGTGAAAGGGGTTTGCCTGTCGCCCACGCCGGGCAGGCATCCTGGCAGCGCCCGCAGTTGGTGCAGGCATCCAGATCAAGGAGGTGCTTCCAGGTGAAATCCTTGATGGTTGCCGCCCCAAGCGTCTCGGCATTTTCAATATCGATGGGGGCAGGGGATCCTACGGGTCCAAGGGAGCGGAAAAAGATATTCAACGGAGATACGACTACATGCTGTAATTTGGAAAAGACCAGACCGGAATAAATGATGGCGGCAAGGGCGAGCACCGAATGGAACCACCATAAAGACCAGTGCCAGAACAAGAGGGAGCTCTGGCTCATGTCGGCAAAGGCTTTGGCGACGAGAAATCCGCCCGCAGACCATACTGCCCAGTCGGGGTGAAGGGTTAATTCGGTAGCTGCCTGTCGCAGCCCTTCAACCATGAATCCCGTAATCAGCATTGCTGCAATCAACGCCATACCGATGCCGTCGTCAAGCAGGGTATTCAGTCTCTTGGGCTTCGAGACGTAACGGCGGTAGGCGGCCATGATGATCCCGGCAAGAGCCAGGAGGCCGCCGATATTAACGATAAGTTTGAACCACAGGTAGGGAGTGCCAATGATATGACCGATGATGTAATGGGTCACAGCATCCACAGCCGATGCCAAAAGGAGTATGATAAAACCCCAGAAAATAATCAGATGCATCATCCCGGGATAAGGATCGCGAAGAAAGCGCCGGTGGGCCAAAACATCCACGAGGGTGGTGCGGATGAAAACCGGTATTCTTTTCCCGATGTTCTTAGAGGAGTCGTCCGGCTTGCCCAAATGCCATAGCTGATAGCGCCGGTAGAAACCAAACGCCCAGAAAGTTAGGGCGATCGCTGCCAATACGTAAATCACGTAACCGTACGGTATATTCCAGAATACTTCCCGGGATGCCAAAAGCGATCCTCCTCTTTGCTTGATTCTTTATCTCTGTTAATTTATCTCTTTGAAAAATTATAAGAAAGAGCGTTAAAAAGCTCGTCATTCCTGCCCCGATTTTCGTCGGGATAAACTCCAGCAGGAATCCAGTTTCATATATTTCTGGTTCCCTGCCTTCCCCCGTATCAAGTACGGGGCTGGATTCCCGTTCCCCGGTTTTGCGAGGACAAGTTTCACGGGAATGACAATCTCAACGTCAAAAGATTGAGATGCTCGGGGACACTAATCCAGATCCAAATTCGCTTTACACTGATTACATTTAACAGCGCCCCGGAAAACTTTATTCCCGCATCCAGGACAAATATAGCGGGCCTCTTCATCTTGAATCCATTTTTCAGTACCAACCTCTCGCCAATACGGAATCGCCCGCAGGATAACCTTTTTGCCTACAGCCATGGGAAAATTCTCAATATACTGACAAGGGAATTTGTCGCATTGATGACATCCGGTGTAACCTTTCTCTCCTGTGCATTTCCTGATGTCACACTGCCGGCAGTGCATAAACTGCTCATCAGATAAGCAGCCGCGGCATTTAATATCTTCTATCGTAAGTTTTTCACTATTAGGAAGGGTACCTTTGCCGGGAACTCCTCCTTTGTAAAGACCCAGTAACACCTCTTTGAATTTTTGGTTTTTATCACGGTACGCGATATAAACGGCGCAGACTCCGCAATAAAGACCACAAGGAGAAATCAGATCCGGATTTATCTCCATCATTTTGATCGCTCCTGATGTATAATATATCGGTTGAGATACAAGGTCATGTTATTAAGGGTCTCAAAATTGAATTGGCATAGACATTGGAAAATCTCCCCTCGCCCCTCTTTGCCAAAGAGGGGTAACTCCTCCCTTTGGCAAAGGGAGGGTGGGAGGGATTTTACCAAGCGGTTTCAAACAGCTAAATTGGCACCAATTTTCTTTCCTTATTTTTCTTTACCCTTTCTGACGATGGTTCTTTTTTCTTCAGGAATGGGAGGTGGAACAGGCTCCCCAGAAATCTTCGTTACCGCACGAAACTTAGGCGGACAAACTTCAAAACATGTTCCGCATTTTATGCATTTCTCTTGGTCAATGACGTGGATCTGGTTCTTGGCGCTGATAATCGCCTCTGCGGGGCATCTCTTAGCGCAAGTCATACAGGCCTGGCACTTTTCCGGGTCGATATAGTACGAGATGACTTCGCTGAATAACTTGTCTATTTCGTCTTTGGTGAAAAGTTTGTCATATTCTTCAGGGTTCTTAAGACGCGATGCCAGCTTCTCATTTTTCACCAGCTTGATGTAAGGGACCAGCTTTGTGATTTCTGCAAGTTTGGACTTTAATTCATTTTGGTCAATTCCTTCACCTTTGCCTTTGCCAAGGGGTCCTAACTCCTTCACCTCGTTGCCAAACTCACCCATCACTTCAGCAAACCGGTTTCCTTCAGCGGAAGACATAAATTCGATCCGCAACCTTTCCGGGTTCAGGCCGATGTGTTCCATTATTTTCCTACAGAGAAGCACCATGGTGAGCGCATGGTAATTTCCATGGGTAATATAATTACATTCATTAAGGCGGCAACCACCAATTAACAACCCATCCATTCCATTTGAGAAAGCCCGGAGTACGAATTCGAGGTCGACCCTGCCGGAACACATGACGCGTATCAGCCTCGTTTCAGTTGTATATTGTAGTCTGGAAACTCCAGCCATGTCACCAGCGCCGTATGCTCACCAATGGCATACGAAGCCTAATATTCTTGGTTTAAATTTAAGTCCTGTACTCATGCTTTCTCACCTCTTAAATATGAAAACAGGGTTCAAGGATTCCAGGATCCGAGGGTTTAAGGGTTTTACCTTCATGCCTTTCACTTGAATCCTTGACCCCTTGAATCCTTACTTTGTTCATTCGTAGACTTCTACTCGTCCTCCGCCGCCGCGTCAATTTGGGCGAGCAGCTCTTCGTCGGTAAAGTGCTTTAGTCTAATCGCCCCTGTGGGACACTTCGAGTTGCAAAGACCATCTCCTTTACAGAGAACAGGAATAACGACAGCCTTTTTGCCCTGTTTTGTCTCACGAAACTCGATAGCACTGTACGTACAGACTGCGACACATTGCCCACACCCCATACACTTCTTCTCATCCACCTCGCAAACAGAGCCGGAGGCGATGACGGTATCGTGTGAGAGAAGCGTTAAGACCCGGCCTGCGGCTCCATAGGCCTGTTCAATCGCTTCCGATATAAGCTTGGGATAGTGAGCCGTTCCACAAAGATAAACGCCGTCTGCACCAAACTCAACCGGTCTTAATTTGACATGGGCTTCCTGGAAGAAACCATCCGGGCCCAAAGTTACCTTGAATAATTGGGAGACTTCCTTGCTTCCTGCGGAGGGAATAACGGCAGCAGCCAAACAAATGATATCGGCATCGATTTCGAGCCTGTTCCCCAAAATATAATCTGTCGCGGTAACCTTTAGAACGGGCCGACCGTCATCCGACTCACCCACTTTCACCTCTGGTTTGTCCTGCGGTTCATAGCGGATAAACTTCACCTCTTTATCTGCCGCCTTCCTGTAATAATCCTCGCTAAACCCGTACGTTCTCATATCCCGGAAGAGAATGTAGATATCCATCTTGGGGTTTATCTCTTTTAGTTTCAATGCGTTCTTGATCGACTCGTAACAACATATCCTGCTGCAGTAATTTCTGTCTTCATTTCTGCAGCCTACGCATTGGATCATCACGAGACTTTCTGCGTGAACTACTTTTTCGTCTCCTTTGTTGATCTGCTCCTCCAACTCCAGATGGGTCATGACCCTGTCATCTTCTCCGTAAAGGTATTCGGCAGGTTTATAGACATCCGCACCCACAGCGATGACGGCTGCGCCATGTCTTATCTCTGTGACCCCTCTGTCTGACTTCACCGTGGTTACGAAATTCCCCACATAACCTGCAGCCCCCGTGATGGTTGCATCCGTATAGACATGGATCGAGGGGTTCTGATTCACCTTCCGCACAAGATCACTCAAATAGGCCTGAACATCCAGCCCTTCCAGGGTGGTGTGGATTCTTCTTGCCGTTCCCCCCAAATTTTTTTCCTTTTCCACCAGGTAAACCTCATGTCCCTGGCTCGCGATGGAGAGAGCACAAGTCATGCCGGCGATCCCTCCACCCACCACGAGCGCCGCCTTGTTGACAGGCAGATTAATTTCCTGTAATGGCTCCAAAAGGCAAGCTCGTGCCACCGACATCCGGATGATATCCTTTGCCTTTCCGGTGGCCTCTTCCTTTTCTTTAGAGTGGACCCAGGAGCACTGTTCTCTAATATTGGCCATGTCGTAGTAATATTGATTCAGTCCCGCCTCCCGAACCGTGTCCCGGAATAACGGTTCAAGGGTCCTGGGGGAGCAGGCAGCGACAATGACCCGATTGAGCCCTTTTTCCTTTGTCATGTCTGTTATTTCTTTGGCACAATTCGTAGCACATGAAAAGAGCTGTTCCTGAGCGTAGACAACATTGGGTAAGGTTTTGCAATACTCGACTGTGTCAGGAACATTGACTACCCTTCCGATATTCGCCCCACAATGACACACAAAGACTCCTATCCTGGGCTCCTCTTCGGAGACATCCCTCTCCGGCGGATAGATCCTTTCTTTGGCCAGCTTCCCTCGCCGGTAGTCCAGGAGTTGAGCACATTGGGAACCCGCTCCGCTGGCGGTAAAAACCGACTCGGGGATATCTGTAGGACCCTGGAAGGCTCCGCTGACAAAGATCCCAGGCCGGGTGGTCTCCATAGGATTGACAGGATTGACTTTACAGTAATCGTGATGATTGAGTTCTATGCCGAACCTTTTTGCCAGGTCCTTCACATCCGCAGGAGGATTCAATCCAACGGATAATACCACCATATCGAATTCTTCTTCTTTTACTCCATCCTCGGGAATAGAATACCGTATGGTGACATTCTTGCTTTTGGGGTCCTCTTTGACAATGGATGTGTAGCTTCTGATAAACCGAATCCCGGGAAGTCTCTCTGTTCTTTGGAAGAATCGCTCAAAATCCTTCCCATAAGAACGAATATCATTATGGAAGATCGTACACTCTGCCTCTGCGTCATGCTCTTTCGTCAAAATGACCTGTTTCTGTGTATACGTGCAGCACACGGATGAACAATAGCTGTTACCGCCCGGAATCACCTGCCTGGAACCGACGCATTGAATCCAGGCTATTTTATGGGGATGCCTCTTGTCGGAAGCACGCAGGATCTCACCTTCGTACGGCCCGGTGGCGCACATCAGCCGTTCATAGTCCATACTGGTGACCACGTTCTCAAACTTTCCGTAGCGATATTCATCCCTCACCTTAGGGTCGAATGGCTCAAGGCCAGGAGACAGAATGATCGCTCCTACGTTGACTTCCACCTTCTCCGCCGTTTGATTCAAATCGATGGCCTGGTTCTTACAGACTCCTTCGCAAATACGGCATTTCTTCTCTTTCAGGTAAAGACAGCTTTCATCAATATAGGTGATTAGGGGAATGGCTTGAGCGAAGTAGATATGGACGGCTTTATTCTTCGAAATTTCCTGATTGAATTGATCAGGGTATTTCACTGGGCAGTATTCCACGCAGGTCGTACAACCCGTGCATTTGCTCTCTACAATATATCTGGGCTTTTTAATCAGGGTGACCTTAAAGTCTCCTGCCTCCCCTTCGACACGGTCAACTTCAGTATACGTCAGGACCTCTATATTGGGATTCCGGCCGACCTCGACCAGTTTGGGCGCGAGTATTCAGATGGAGCAGTCATTGGTCGGAAAGGTCTTGTCAAGCTGGGCCATGTGGCCGCCAATGGCAGGTGCCTTGTCGACCAGGTAAACCTTAAAACCCGCAGTGGCAAGATCAAGAGAGGCTTGAACACCGCTGACCCCTCCACCGACAACCATCACATCTCCAAAATGACTGTCTGTGAAACTTTTGCGAATACTGTCTGCGAGACTTTTACGAATCTGGTCTTCAATTTTTTCTAGTTCTTTTTCCACTTTCTATCACCTCATCAGGTTTCCTACCTATATTACTTCCTGGAGAATCTCCGTGATATCCTTAATCTGTAAGACCTCACTATCCTTCAGGGTTAACCTGCTATCCTCGAATTGGGTGATGCAATACGGGCAGGAAGTTGCCAGCACCTCAGCCCCAACCCCGATCGCTTGTTCCAGTCTGAGGTCGGAGAATCTTTCACCCTTTGCAGTTTCCATCCAAATCCTGCCTCCCCCCATTCCGCAACAGAGACTATCTTCCCGCGCATCAGCCATCTCATTCAGTTCCAAACCGGGTACCCTCTTCAAGACCTCCCGGGGTTCATCATAGATGCCATTATGCCGGCCCAGGTAACATGGGTCATGATAAGTCACTTTCTTCCTGTACTCCTTCGTCAGTTTAAGTCTTCCCTCGTTAACAAGCTGGAATAGATATTGGGAGATATGGACCACCTCGAAGTTGACCTTGAATTCGGGATACTCGTTCTTGAAGGTGTGGTAGCAATGAGGGGAAGAAACAAGGATCTTCTTCACCCCGCTTTCGACAAAAGTCTTGATGTTTTCCCTGGCCAAGCGTTTGAACAATGTTTCGTTGCCCGCCTTGCGTATACTCTCACCACAGCAATTCTCCTTGGGACCCAGTATCCCAAAATCTACCCCTGCCCTGTTAAGGATATTGGCTGTGGCAGCAGCTACCTTCTTTAATCTTGGGTCATAGCTGGGATAGCAGCAGGGGAAATAGAGTAGCTCCGTGTCCTCGCCGAACTCCTTTACCCCCAGATCTTTAGCCCAATTTGCCCGGTCCTTCGGTTCTTGTCCCCAAGGGTTACCTACACTGGCAAAGCTTGTCATGATACTCCGAAGACTGGGGATACTGGCAGGAACGACACCGTCCGGCACCAACAGCCTGCGCATCGCTCTCATAACGTCGATTATTTCTACGCCTCTGGGGCACCGCTGAGGGCATCTACCACAGGTGGCACATAGCCATATGTCTTCGGATTCGAAAGGAACCACGCCGAATTTTGCCTGATTGATCATTCTGCGAACAAAAAATTTTCTTACACGATTCCAAGGGCATACCGTATCGCATTTTCCGCATTGATAGCAGAATTTGAAGGCGTCTCCACCTGCCTCTTTGATGCCATCGATGACCACTTTGAAGGGGGTTAGGGGTACAGTCTCCATTTAATGTTTTATTCCTTCTTTGCCATTCGGGCAACGGTATCCATTACTTTCTGCAATCCATATTTGTCTACCATGGATTCCAACCCTATCTCCACGTCCTCCATCTTCACTTCTTCTTCGACTTCCTCTTCCCTTTCTTCGTAAGTCAGGGCATCATTTAGACACCACTGAACACACAAGGGCTTTTCTTGTGGCGGATCGTCTTCACACATATCGCATTTGAGAGGGAGACCGGAATCGGGTTCTTTGAAAACGTCCCTGGACGGGCAGGAGGCCCTGCAGAAGTCGCACTCGTCGTATTCCTTTCCGTCAATCACATATTTGTCTCTGCCAGTGCATTCGGCTTTCGCATACTCACCCGCGTGTACAGGAAGATATACGTCTTTCAGTGGTTCGCGAATCAGCCGGATGCGGGACCTCGCCGGATTATTGCTGCTGTATTTCGGTTTGGCGTGAAAGGCGGAGCAGGCTACCTCACATGCCCGGCAACCATTGCATTTATCAAGATCAATCTTGATTGTCTTAACTTTCTTTTTAACTTTGCTCATTTTTTATAATCCCTCTCTGTTCTAAGTCGTCAGCAACGTAATCCATACCTAACTCGTGCAGAGTCTCTTTCGTGGGGATACCATCCTTATTCCACCCCTTAAACTTGTAATACGTATCTAAAAGCTTTTCTTCAATCTCGGGAAATCTTTTCTTCCAATGGTCCTCCGGCGGCTTCTCATCCGCTCTCCTCAAGCCTCTTCTTACATTAATGGCTCTGAGCAGATTTCGGTTCCTCTTATACACTTGCTTTAGTCCGGCTTCATCCATATCGATCCCCGTCGCTGCCGAGATAAAACGCGGGTAATTGTGGATATGATAGGGAGGCTTTAACGGAAATGACGACAAACCGGCGCACACCCCGAGGGCGTCATCAATGTAGTGCATCATCTCTTGCCAGTCAACAATATCAACGGACATGTCAACAGTCGGGTAATATGGATTTGAGCGTTCTCCGCG
>DBZJ01000009.1:231-75875 GCA_002311635.1 Syntrophaceae bacterium UBA1163 | reverse complement strand
AAAGTCTTCTCTCTCCTCCATCGTAGGAAAAGGCGACTGGGGGAACTGCCCTTCAATCTGGGTAATGTTTATCTTCTCGCCGGTGGCATACATAAGGAAATAAACGGGATTCAGCATTCCCAGCTTGAGAGGCAGCTGCTCGTGTTTCTTAATGTTATTATGAGCATATGCTTCTGCGCCCTTGCCGATCTGTTGGGCCGCCCAATGAGTGCCATTGGCCAACACGTCTCCTATCCCTTCTCGCCGGACAATTCTGTCGAGTAACCAGTAAAATTTCCCCTCGTTATCCGATGGGCATCCTGCAAAGTCCGCGTCAGTCAAAATGCCGGCTTCTTTAA
Source organism: Syntrophaceae bacterium UBA1163 (assembly GCA_002311635.1). Classification (GTDB taxonomy): domain Bacteria; phylum Desulfobacterota; class BSN033; order BSN033; family UBA1163; genus UBA1163. The sequence continues at coordinate 75,537 of DBZJ01000009.1, read as the reverse complement.
GCTCAAAGGCGAAGGCCATAATTTGCGGGGTTGAGAACCCGTCCACTCCATACTCCGTAGCACGTTGAGCGATTCTAAAACCAAAATCCAGGTCTGAATAAGCCGCCATGGTGTAAGTAAGTTTCGAGAAACATTTCATCATGTAGGTTGAAATTCCTGGGACGGAAATGATTGCCCCGCATTTCATCGGACAGTTGTAGCAACTGATTAACCTCGTCCGCACAGTTTCTTGAGTCTCCTTCCACTTCTCTTCGACTTCCTTGTTCCAAAAATCTTTTCTCCGGGTGCGGGCATTCCCCCACATGAAATTCTGGGTGTGCCACTCCTCATCGACGTGTTTCATTTCTTGCGGTGACCCAAGCCCCTGTAAAATGGTCATGACCCCCGGAACTGGATGTTCTTCCCGGACTTTTATGTACTTCAGCACTTCGTTGCAAAGCTCCATATATTCAGCCGGTCGGGCAACATTGATGTCCTTTGTTCCACGAACAACTATAGCCTTTATCCCTTTGTCTCCCATCACGGCGCCTACTCCGAGCCGGCTGGCACTGGAGCGGCCCTGCTCGATGGAAGCCGTATAGACCCTGTTTTCACCGGCCAGTCCGATAGCAGCCACCTGGGCGTTCGGCTCCTTCAACTCCTGTTTAATAAGTTCTGCAGTTTCACCTGCGCCTTTACCCCGCAAATGAGAGGCATCACGTATTTCTACTTTGTCATTGTTTATCCACACATAAACCAGATTTGGGGACTTGCCACGAAAGATGACTTTGTCATAACCGGCATACTTTAATTCTGGCGCCCAAAATCCCCCCATCATTGAATATGCCATTAACAAAGTCTGAGGAGAATAGGTAGAAACAATGGTACGATTAGCACCGGCAGCAGGTGTGGCGCCTAAAAGACCAGTGCCAAATATGAGCAGATTATCAGGAGAAAAGGGTTCAGTTTCAGGGGGAACCCTATCCCATAATATCTTGGCGTTAGTACCCAAACCCCCAAGATGAAGTTCGGTTAATCTTGGGTCAGTTTCTACCCTCTCAATGTTTCCCCGTGATAGATCAATTTCTAAATTATACCCTGTCTCTGAGTACCTCATTTTTTTAGCCCCTCGATCAGGTTACTGAAAAACGCCCATCTGCGGCGTTGCCCTCATCCTTCGTCATTGCGGCGTACACCCAAGCACGCCTCACTCCTCAGGATTTCGGGCGCTTTGCATATGGGCATTTTTGAGTAACCTGCAAAAAATGATTTTTCCAACAAGCTGATAGGTGTCTCGGCAGCCATGGCATTCCACTGCGCAGGTTGTTCATGTTTTTGGCACCCTCTCTCCCCGCTAGGGCAGAAGGCCTCAATCCAAATGTTTCCTGAGATTGATAAATGGTGAACGGTCAAAGCCAATCGCCTTGAAGAAGGAAAGCATATCACCCGCATCCCAGAGCACCGTGGTGTAGATGTCCCGGATCCCCTTTTTCTCAAAAAAGTCGAAGAGTTTCTTGGCGAGGACCCGGCCGATTCCAACTCCCATGTGCCCGGGATGGACTCCAACCACTTCGATCCAGCCGCTCTGCTCCAAACCAAAGCTTCCACCTTTGATCTCTCCGATGATAAATCCGGCAACTCGATCATCCATGGAGGCAACGAAACCCACGGCTTCTTGTTTTGTTAAGCGGGCCTTTACCATTCGGATCCACTTTTTGGAAACCTTTTTCTGTAATATGGCTTCTTGGATGGCAACCATCTCAGGGATATTGTCAGTTCCAATCTTTCGGATTTTGATTCCCTTTAACATTCCTGGGTCAGTCGATACGGATGATCTTGACATGCTTTCCCACCCACTCCGGAGGAAGATAGACTCGACCACTGTTCCCGCTCAGTTTGACAACCTTCTCAATCATCTCTTCGCCGTAGAGTTCGAACTTGGATTTGTTCTGAACAAAATTCAGTTCTTCCATCTGAGTTGGCGTGTAAGGCAATAGAGCTTTCTTAGGAGGCATCGTTTAAATTAGGTTGTTTCAAATCTACGAGACGCGCAAAGGATCATGTAATCACAATATAGCTACAAAGTAATTATAAGACAGGGGCAGAAAAATTGTCAAGGGGAGAAATTGTGAAGAACAAATTTGTATAACATATTGAATTTGAAAGCCTTTTTAATGGATAAGCCTCCACCTTAAATCCCACCGTTAAGACCAAGAGACTTTTGGATAATTTCTACGCATTTCTCGTCTTTCCACCCTGTTTTCCACTTGCCCATAAGGAGCGACTCCGCAGGTTCTTGGTGGCGCTCACAATGGCCCTCAATCACGTATATCGAATCAGCAATTTCCTCTCCCTCAGGGGGTTGTCTCGTTTTTATCTTTTTCCGTTCAAATGCGACACCGCCTCAAAAGAGAGAGGGAAGGCTGAGGTCCGCCTGAATTCCCATGGAATAAATTTTATGTTATATTTTGCGTATGATCCCGGTTGATGAAGCCTTAGATAAGATTCTTTCTCACGTCCAGCCCTTAGGATTCGAAAAGGTATCCCTTTTAGATGCTTTAGGAAGGGTGATCGCGGAAGACATCTTCGCCAAGAGAAATATCCCCCCCTTGGATAATTCAGCAATGGATGGGTATGCCCTGAGATCAGAGGATGTTCGGCAGGCCTCGCAAGATCATCCTGTGCGATTAGTCGTGATCGAAGATCTTCCCGCAGGTTTTGTTTCAACCAAGACCGTCGAGAGGGGAAAGGCCGTCCGAATTATGACGGGCGCTCCCATTCCAAAAGGAGCAGATACGGTTGTACCCGTTGAGGTGACGAAGAAGGAAGATGGATCCGTGTTAATCTTCAAAGCGACTGGTATTGGTGAAAACATCCGGGAGTCCGGCGAGGATGTGAAACAAGGAGATCGTGTGATCTCCGGAGGAGATATTGTGCGTCCTGCCGAGGTGGGAATGCTTGCTTCCGTAGGACGCTCTTTTGTCTCTGTCTATCAGAAGCCGCTGGTCGCCATTCTCTGCACCGGAGACGAGTTAGTCGATGTGGATGGGGATTTGGATGGGGTCAAAATCATCTCAAGTAATTCGTACACCTTAGGGGCCCAGGTGAAAGATTGTGGGGCCATCCCCCTTCAACTGGGTATTGCCAGGGATCGGAAAGAGGAGATCGAGGAGAAACTTCGCCAGGGAATCCGAGCAGATGTCCTCATCTCTTCAGCCGGGGTTTCGGTGGGTGATTATGATTTCGTCAAGGATGTCATGAAACAGTTGGGTATGGAGATGGTATTTTGGAAAGTGGCCATGAGGCCCGGGCAACCCTTGGCTTTTGGGAGGATTGGAGAAAAGCCCGTGTTCGGTCTTCCCGGCAACCCCGTCTCATCCATGATTTCTTTTGAGCAGTTTGTGAGACCTTCTCTTTTGAAGATGATGGGCTGCCGTCACATTTTCCGGCCCCTGGTCGAGGCCACGCTAAAAGAGGAGATAAAGAAGATCATCGGAAGGCGTTATTTCGTCAGAGGGTTCGTCTCTCTTGAAAAGGATCAATACGTCGTCACCACCACCGGAGAGCAGGGGTCTGGAATTCTAAGATCCATGGTTAAGGCAAATGGCTTGATCGTCATCCCCGAGGACCGGGAGATCGTGAGAGCAGGGGAGAAGGTCAAAGTCCAGTTGCTCGATAATACCCTTTGAAGAGTTCAAGGGGGGCTAGGGTTCAAGGATTCCAGTGACACTAAGGGATGGACGGAGTGGATCAATGTTTAGCCATTGTAAAAATGAATTCAATGTTGACACTCGACCCCTTGGACCCTTGAATCCTCGAATCCTTTTAGAGGGGTTATGATGATCCCCATCATTTCTATCGTTGGAAAATCGGACAGCGGAAAAACCACGCTGATTGAAAAATTGGTCCCCGAGTTGACCCGGCGGGGTTACCGGGTTGCAACGGTCAAGCACGACATGCACGGGTTTGAAGTGGATCGAGAAGGGAAAGATAGCTGGCGACATAAGCAAGCAGGGGCACACACCGTCGTCATCTCGTCGCCGCAAAAGCTCGCCCTGATTCGGGATGTGGAAAAGGATTTAACCCTGGATGAGATCCGCAGGAAATGGATTCAGGATGTGGACCTTATCCTCTCTGAAGGATACAAAAGAGATGTTCAGCCTAAGATTGAGATTTTTCGGAAGGAGAAACACAAGAAACTCCTCTGCGCAAAGAAAGATAACCTCATTGCTATCGTTTCGAACCAAAAATTTCGTGTGGGCGTTCCCTGCTTCGACCTTGAAGATATGAGGGGTTTAGCCAACTTTATCGAGAAAGACATCCTGAAATCGAAGAAAGAGAAGGAGATCTTTCTAAGGGTGGATGGAAGGCCAATTCCCATGACCCCTTTCGTCAGAGATTTCTTAAGCAAGACGATCAAAGGGATGCTTTCAGCTCTGAGAGGATGTCAAACGTCCGAATCTATCGAGATTCGAATTGAAGGCGAAGGGCAGTCGGGATAGTCCTATTTAGAAAATCTACCTCCCCGGCCGAAATGGTGCATGAACGACCGACAACGGTCCCCAGAATTGCGCAGCGATAGGGCAAGGTCACGTTTATCATGAAGCCCCTCATCCTGACGATCTCTGGTATGATTTCTCCAACCCTTTTCTCTGTTTTCCCCGTTTTTTTTCTTTTCGCCGGTACTGACGAAAGGAGCGAAGATGTTCCTCTATGTTAGCAATAGCTGATTGAATCTCATTCCGTACCACATGGATCTTTTTCCCCACTTCCTGGGGGGAGCTTACCCCTTGCAGTTCGAGGGTGCAACTGACTTCCAGTTTACCGAGATTTTTATCTATTGCTCCCAGGAATTTCACGACGGACTCTTCCTTTCTCAGGGTACGCCCGAAACGGCTCTTTGCGTAACGGCGCTGAAGGAGATTGACAAGAAGAGAGACAAGGGAAAACAGGATGGCTACCAGAAGGCCAAATGTTTTTGGCTCCATCGGAATGTCCATGGCTTTCCCCCTAAACGAAGACCTCTATGCCAGAAGTTCGAATGAAATAAGAGGATTGCAACCGCCGTCCTTTAGCCAGCAAGTGCCCTGTTCCGTCCTGACGGGGGGCCGGAAAACCTGACATTCCTATGGCGGGCAATACTAGTGCCGGATACAAGCAACCGTATTTCGATTTATTTGGCCCTGGCCGCATTTGTCTTCATTTTAATTCTGGATGGCAACCGATGGGTCTGGGAGAAGGGGCATTTGTGCACAACGGGTAACAAACATGTGCACACCATAAGCCGAAAACAGACGGGGAGAGGAGATTGAGCAGAGGCCGCGTCGTAATAAGACAGTGGGGCAGTAATGCTTTCCCCGCCACCCCTCGAGGCTCCCCCTTTCGTTGGGAGGTTTCAAATTCTATCCCGAAGTGGTTCCACCTCTGAGCCTACCGGGAGATAAAAGATTTCGGATGGCGAACCTGTCTTAACGACTCTCCCTTCTGAATAGACAATGATTTTGTCGGCCATGGCATAAGCTTCGATCACATCATGCGTCACGAGGACCACTGGGATATCAAAATCATTTCTGATATCCTTCAGGAGCCGTCTCATTTCCAGCCGTATCGGGCCATCGAGCGCTGAAAAGGGTTCATCTAAAAGGAGCGCTTTGGGTCTCCGGATGAGGGCTCTCGCAAGCGCGACTCTCTGTTTTTGACCTCCGGAGATTTCCGAAGGGAACTTGTCTTCCAACCCCTGGAGGTGAAACAGGTTCATCATTTGGCCCACTTTATCCTTTATGTCGGAATGACGCAGTCCCTTGAGCCCGTAGGCTATGTTTCCTCTCACGGTCATATGGGGGAAAAGAACACGATCCTGGAAGACATATCCGAAGGATCGTTTTTGAGGAGGCACATCTATTTCCAAGGTGCTATCGAAAAAGAGGTCCCCGTTGGAGCGAATGAACCCTTCGTCAGGTTCCATAAGACCGGCGACGCATTGAAGGGTTAAGGATTTCCCCGACCCCGAATAACCAAAAAGAATGGCGAGCTCATTCCCTATCTTCCATTCCACGTCAAGGGTAAATCCTTTGACTTTTTTCAACAATTTTACTGATAATCCCATTAGATCGTCCTTTTGGTAAATTGGTTTGCGATATAAAGAAATAGCCCTGATAGGAGAGAAAAGAAAATGACCATGACATTGGCCTTTGACCAATCCCCACTGCTCGCGGAGGTATAAATCGCAAGGGGCATGGTGTTTGTTTTTCCAGGGATATTTCCTGCAACCATCAGGGTGGCACCAAATTCTCCCATCGCCCTGGCAAAGGAAAGGACCGTTCCGGCAAGGATGCCCTTTTTTGCAAGAGGAAGCACGACCCGGAGGGCCGTTTCAAATTCCGAATGGCCCAAGGTGAGCGACGCGTTGATGAGACTCTTGTCTACGGATTCGATAGCGGCTCTTGTGGTCCTGATCATCAGCGGCAGAGCTACCACAAAGGAGGCAAGGACGGCTGCGTACCAGGTAAACATGATCCCCCATCCTGTCCAGTCGTAAACAAATCTACCGATCAGACCATTTCTCCCGAAGAGTATAATCAGATAATAGCCGGTCACCGTGGGCGGCAGTACCAGAGGGAGGGTGAAGAGTATATCAATAAACTCCTTTCCCTTGAAGTTCTTGCTCGCAAGGAGATACGCGGCCGTAACGCCTACCATCACAATCAGGAACGTTGCGGCCAATGCCACCTGTACGGAAAGTCTCAGAGAGAATAAGAGGGTGCTTTCCATGGCTTTTTATTTTAATATCCCGAATCCAAATTTCTGAAGAACCTTTTTCCCCTCTTCAGACAGGATAAGAGAAATAAATGATTTCGCTAAATTCTCATTCTTGGTCCCCTTGACGGTAGCAATAGAATAGATAATAGGCTGATGGCTCCCGTCCGGTGCCACGGCGACCGTCTTAACTTGCTTATCTCTGAGGAAGGCGTCTGTTGAATAGAGAATGGCTGCATCGACTTCATTCCTATCAACATAGTCCAAAACCTGTCTGACGTGTTCAGCAAAGACAAGTTTTTCCTTGACCACATCCCATAAACTAAAATATCTTAAAATCCCTTCCGCATATCTCCCTGCCGGAACCGTTTTGGGATTTCCGATGACCACCCTTTTTATCTCATTTTTTTGGAGGTCTTGAAATGAGTTTACGGGGATTCTTGAACGAGCGGGTTTTACCAAGACCATTTTATTGCTCGCAAAATTAGCCCTCGAATTGGCCACAAGGAGGCCTTTGCGGTCAATATCGTCCATGTCATTTTGTGCCGCAGAGGCGAATAGGTCGACGGGGGCGCCGGCCTCAATCTGCCTTGCAAGATCCCCTGAGGCGGCAAAATTAAAGACCAGCTTCACTCCTGGGTGCCTCTCTTTAAAGATCTTCCCGATCTCTACAAATGCGTCTTTGAGGCTAATCGCAGCGGAGACGGTAATCTCTTTTGCTGGCTCGGCAAACAAGGATTGAGCACTATGGATCACCGAGACAGCGAGAAGGAGGGTGATCAAGGAATTCCTTGCCGTCCTTTTATTTCCGCGGCCCAAAATGTTTATCATAGATTTTCAGCAGTCCCTTTTCCACGTCCTTCCGAAATCGCTCATATCGGCTCATGAGATCTTTTCCCTGGGAGGTGACCCGGGACCCTCCTCCGGATGGGCCGCCGACCTTCCGCTCCAGAAGAGCAAAGCCAAGCCTTTCTTCCAGGGTCTGGATTAAGCGCCATGCCTTGCTGTAGGACATACCCATTTGATTGGCCGCTTGGTGAAGGGACAGCAGTTTTTCCACTCGCCTCAAAAGCTCATAAGGGCCATCTCCAAAGGCCTTCCCATGATTGTCAAGCCAGACTTTATAACCGATCTTCATGGTTTACCCGCTCCGTTATTCTTTATTGCGTATAACGCCAATATACTGAATGCCGTTCACCCTGTCAAGATGATAGATGATTTGCGCCTGGGTATCCTATTTGTTAAGATACGGGAGGTTTTGGTGGCTCGGCATGAAGAAAAGGAAAATCATTTCTATTCTATGGATGATCGGAATTTTCACTCTGATTCAAGGAATTCCTGTTGCGGTAGGCGGAGGGACCCAGGAAGAAATGAAACTCGAAGAGCAACGGGTTCTCGAGTGGAGAAAAGAACGAGATGCCTTTTTTAGAGACCATCAGCGTTCTCCGCTTCTTCCTCATGACAAAAGAAACTTTAAGGGGTTAAAATACTATCCTTTCAACCCCGGGTATATCTTTTCTGGCAAGATCGAGCGCTTCGTTTTCAATATCAATAACCCGAAATATTATGCCACCTTCCTAACGAACAAAGGGACAAACAAGCGTTATCTTAGCTACGGGAAATTCCATTTTACGCTGGATGGGAAGCAATATGCTATTGAAATTTACAAATCCATTTTGAGCGATTATCTTTTCGTTCCTTTTAAAGATAAGACGAACGGAGAAGAGACTTATGAAGGTGGAAGGTATCTCGATGCCGAAGTCCTGACAGATTATAAGATGGTCTTGGACTTCAATATGGCCTATAATCCCTCTTGCGCGTATAACGAAAAATTCGTCTGCGTTCTGCCTCCTCGAGAAAATATGCTGAATATCGAGATCCGAACCGGCGAGAAAAATTTTAAATAATCCCCTTGAGAACAAGTCCTCTATCGTTTTCTAATCACTTTTGCAATACCGATCGTGATGAAGAAGATAGCAAGGGTTCCGACCAGCCCCGAAAGAGCGGTGGACACTTTCGCATTCTTAATCCACGGAAGTGTATAATCGGAAAAAGGTGCATATTCCCAGAATTTCCAACCCCCTCCTCTTTCTGATAATCTCTTTGCTTCTGCGATTTTTTCAAGACTCTCAGGAGAAGTGGAGGCAAAGGGTGAGAGAAAGAGGGCCAGGAGAAGGGCGACTCCCAATCCAACCCATACATATCCGTCAAGCCGTCTTTTCATGAAATCCTCCTGCCTGGTCGCCCTGTCCCCTCGGAGATTCTGTCATAAATCACGAGAGACCCTTGGGTTGTTCCACCCCTATCACCCTTGGATCATGATTTATGAAGCGATCTCTTGTGGTCGATGCGAGGGCGGGTGTAAGCTCCCACCAGGTCTGGCCTCGTTTTTAAAATGAGGGAAACTGCCGTCGTGGTGATGATCGCCTCGCCGATGCCGATGAGCGCGTGAGTACCTGCCATGGCAGGCAACGCCACTTTCAAGGGAGAAGTTCCTGAGATCGCCAATTCAATTGCCGCTGCGCAGGCCCCCATCATAATCGAGCACCATGACGCAATAGCAAGTGCAATAAAAAATCCCTTTCGGCTTTTCCGGAACAAGACGTAAAGAGAGATGAAAACGCCGTAGCCTCCCAATGCTCCCATCACACCCATGTTGAAGATATTGGAACCGATAGCGGTTAACCCTCCGTCAGCAAATCCGAGGCATTGGACAACGAGGACGATGGTCATAATGATGAGGCTTGCCCAGGGGCCTAGGAGCACCGAGGAAAAAACCGCTCCCAGGAAATGGCCGCTGGTTCCTCCGGCCACAGGAAAATTGATCATCTGAGCGGCGAAAATGAAGGCAGCCGTCACGCCCATCAGGGGAACTTCTCGCTCTCCAAAGTTACGGTTTACCCGTCTCACTCCATAAGCACAGGCGCCTGCAGAGATGACAAAAGTGGCCGCATTGAGCGTATTGCTCAGGAATCCATCCGGTATGTGCGTATATTTTCTCCTTTTTGATCCCCTTACCCCCTCTTTGGGGAGGGGATCAAAATAAAAAGACCACGAAGACTTTTTCTACTTCTGTAGATGTAAAGGCTTTCGTGGCCTCTTCATTCGCAATGCGTGTTTTGCGATTCGTAAATCGTTGTTTCTCAGCCCATTCAGACTTCATCCCGTCACGATTGACGAGTCACGGCAACGGATCGATTTAGCCTTGTTCCAAAACGATGCGATGATCGATCAGGTTCATCTCTTTGATTCGGGCCTTGATCCGTTTTTGTTCACCAAAGATATTTTGAAGATAGAGTTCATCTTTTTCCGGCCGAAGGATGGAGATGTCTTCTAGCACCAATTCTTCCCTTCCTTCTTTTACTAGATAGGCATTGGCCTCACACATTTTTTCCTCCTAAATTTACGTGTCCGTGTCCCTGCCTACGGGTAGGCAGGCGTGATTCGTGTCGGAGCTTTTCCCTTCAAGTTCCAACCAATTCTTGGATCCGTCTGATCAGTTGATCAATCAAATGGGGAAGGGGTTCCTTCGGCGCACCAACGATTTCAACGTCCTGCATTTTTAGCGGGAGCAGAAATTTCATCGCAAGTGACGAAGCAATGGCCTCTGCCATTGTTGGGGTCAACTCCCCCATCATTGAATTGGCCAACACGATGCCGGCAGTCCCGATGATGATATCCACGGTTTTTACGGTTTGGACAATGGCATTCTCTCCGGAAGCGCCTTTGTTGGCGCCCGCTTTCAGCATCGCTCCCGTTGCCATTGCATTTGTTCCTAAAGCGATGATTTCAGCCTCTCCGGCAACCTTTTCCTGCAGGCGCTTGATGACGGCACTTCCGATCCCCCCACCCTGACCGTCGATCACTGCGATGGACTTCTTCCTCTTTTCCACGCTCATTCCATCAATAAAAAAGCCACTTCTGGCCGCGCCTTTCGTAGGAGCATCGCCTTCGTGGCTAGTTTTTATATATACGATAATGGTAGAGCTTGTCAAATATTTTTTGGGAGATCTTTGAAAAAAATCACGAAATCTATGGTTGCACCTACTTTTCTAAAGAGTCCATCTGAATTCTACACTTCCTCAAGCTCGCAGCACTCCTTTACGGATCCTTAGAAGACGGTCGATCTGTCAACGCGATAACGGGCTGTCCGGCTAGCAGACGTCAATAGGAGCAGCCGAAGGCGTTAGGGTCTGAAGTATTTTTTAATAGAGACGGCGAGGGCTTTCGCTATTTTTTCTTGAAAGTCGCTGCTCTTGAGCAAGCGTTCGTCTTCCTTATTCGTGATGTAAGCCATCTCGATCAGCACAGAAGGGATCCTCGGGGCTCTCAAAACAATGAAGTTGGCCTGCCGGTAGGAAGAGTATTTTAGTAGGTTGACAGCCTTAAGGTCCTGGAGAACAGTCTCAGCGAATACAAAGCTTTCCCTCATCGTATCGTTCTGCGCGAGGTCCACCAAAATCGGCTCCACCTTATCTTTTCCGTTGGTAATAGGTTTTGAGGTAACACCGCCCAAAAAGTTTGACAAATTCTCTTTGTCAGCGAGGATCTTAGCTGCTTGATCCGTGGCTCCCGCGAGGGAGAGACAATAGACAGAGGATCCTCTGGCCTGCGGGTTGAAACTTGCGTCTGTATGGAGGCTGATAAATAGGTCGGCACCGTAATCCGTTGCCATCTTACTTCTACCGCCCAAAGGAATAAAATAATCTCCTTTTCGGGTAAGGAATGCCTGAATTTCCTTGTCTCGATTAAGGAGTTGAAGCAATTTCGCTCCTACCTTTAAAACGATATCCTTTTCCATCGTCTTTTTCGGACCGATGGCTCCCGGATCTTCCCCGCCGTGACCCGGATCAATGACAACGATCTTGGTCCCTTTGGGTCTGATCTCTTTTTGCTTCTGCCTCTCTTCTATTTCCTTTTTCTCCAGCGATACATCGATAAGGTCAATGACAAGACGGTGGGGTTTATCTTGGTAAGGCTTTAGAAGGAAAACATTGGTGTTCAAGGTCTTTTTTTGCTGAAAAATAATTCTGACTCTTCCATCGCCAAGATCCGTTAGACTAATCGTGCTAAGAAACGGATCTTTCACTTCCAACTCTCTCTTGGGAGTATAGAAGTAGACCCCTTTCAACTCCAGCTGAAATTGAGGAGGATTTTCCTGTGAAGTGCTCTCATATTGGACGGGTTCCGTGAGGTCGATGACCACTCGGGTGTGATCCGTGGCAGACCAAGACCTCACATCTGTGATGAGGGCAGCCGGGGCAAAAGTAGGCTGTAAAGTCAGGATGGGGATTAGGAAGAAGGACAGGAGGATGATTTTTGGAAATTTAGTTCCCATCTTTGGCTTAGCGATAGCATAACCAAATCAATATGTCAATCTGATGCTTAAGATTCAGCGATTGGAAAGGGCAGCCTGTGTGCAAATCGTTAAGCCCTTTTCAAAAATACCGTGCTTTTCATCGAAAAATACGTACTTCACCTTATTTCTTTCGAAAGGGGCTTGGTAGAGAATTGGAACAGAAAATGAAGGATGACTAATCCAAATTCAGAGAGGAGGTGAAGGATATGGCAATTTCGTTAAAACCTGTCGTCAAGGCGAGTGACAAGCTGAAAGGAATGTTAAATGACGCCATTGCCAGGGAGATTCAAGTTAGCATCCAGTACATGTGGCAGCATGTGCAGGTGGTGGGGGTGAAGGGCGTTGCGGTCCAGGATAAATTCCAACAGACGGCCATTGTGGAGATGAAACATGCCGAGAAGATTGCTGAGAGACTTTGGTATCTTGAGGGAACCCCAACCACTAAACCATCACCCATCAAGGTGGGGGAGAGTTTGAAAGAGTTCCTCGAACTCGATGTAAGGGCAGAGGTAGAAGCGATCGAGATGTATCGGGGGATTATTGAGCTGGCTCAAAAAGAAGGGGATGTTACGACGGCTTTTATGTTCAAAGAGATCCTTGAGGATGAAGAGGAGCATCACGATCTCTTCACCACGATGCTGGAAGAAGTGTAGGGTTTGTTAATCCCCCCACCTCAGCCTGTAAAGGAAGACCTGGGGGGATTTCTTTTTTCACGTACCGGGATTGAAGATTTTCTCCACTCGGTTATTTCGACACGCCGAGGACCAGGCATTTTCATTGGCAGGGTCTGAAGATAACAGACGACACCATCGTAGATATCACACTTTTCGAGAATTCTGCTTTCCCTACCAATCGGGTATCCCCTTAAAACTCTTGAATCCACAACAGCGAAGGCAATATTGGAATCGGCCCTCAGATTCCTCCTTCTCAAAGGATTCAGCGGAAAGCTTGTCCGTTTTTTTTGCAAGCGTCCGATAGAGTTAAGAGCCGATATTCTGCCTCAAAACCTTGACAGAAATTGAGGATACGGATTAAATTTGTAAGAGTTAACAAATAGAAGAAGATGATGATTTCAGCCATTCTCCTCGGAGCCGGTAAGTCGAAAAGAATGGGCGTCGATAAATTATCCCTGCCTTGGGGAAGGAAGACCGTCCTGGAGCATTGCTTTGAAACTCTGTTGCGATCTGAAGTCCGGGAGCTAGTCATCGTCCTTGGCGTTCGAAAGAAGGGGGCGAAAAATCTATTTCGCAGTCGAAAAGCGAGAGCCGTCATCAATCCCTATTCGTACAGGGGCATGAGTACTTCCATCCGTAGAGGTCTTATGGCCGTCCGCTCCAAAAGTGACGGGATCCTCATCGCTTTGGGGGATCAGCCTTTTCTCAAGACGCCGACGATCAATGTTTTGATCCATGCCTTTCAAAAAGGAAAAGGTGGAATCATCGTTCCCTCCTTTCAGGGTAGACAAGGGCATCCTGTTATTTTCCATAGGAGATACAGGAAGGAGTTATTGAATTTGGAGGGAGATGTGGGAGGCAGGCCCATCATGGAGAGGCATCCTCAAGACGTACGAGCGATTCGCGTAAAATCGATAGGCGTTGTAAAGGATGTGGATACGTGGCAAGATTATAAAAAAGGGCGAGAAGGAAGAAGCAAGGATTGAGTGAGAGAATGAAGAAGGGAATTCAGACGAAATCAAAAAAGAGCGTGGGTGAGTTAGTCGTTTTGATTCGAGGGGCCGGGGAGGTCGCCAGCGGGGTTGCCCACCGGCTTTACCGGTCCCATTTTAAGATCTGCCTGACAGAGATCCCCCATCCCCTGGCTGTAAGAAGAGAGGTAGCCTTCAGCGAGGCGATCTATGAAGGCAAGAAAGAAGTGGAAGGCGTTCGTGCCCGACTTATTTCCAGGCCGGAGGAAGTTGTATCCGTGTGGCAGAAAGCGGACGTCCCAATTCTTGTGGACCCTGATGGGAAGAGGACAAAAAGTTTTTTGAAACCCGATGTCCTGGTGGACGCCATCATGGCTAAGCAGAATTTAGGTACTCAGGTTCACGATGCGCCTTTGGTGATCGGTCTTGGTCCAGGGTTTACGGCAGGAAGAGATGTTCACATCGTCATCGAAACGAATCGCGGACAGCAGCTGGGCAGGATGATCTTGAATGGGACAGCAGAACCTGACACGGGCATTCCGGGGGAGATCGGCGGATATACGATGGGAAGGGTTCTTCGAACAATGAAAAAGGGGATTTTCCATCCACAAAAATCAATTGGAGATAGACTGGAAATGGGATCCGTGGTGGCGGTGGTAGACGATTTTCCGGTCATCGCCAGAATCAGCGGTGTTTTGAGAGGGCTTCTTCGAGAAGGGGTGGAAGTAAAGAAAGGGATGAAGGTAGGCGATATCGATCCGAGGGGCAAAAAGGAGTCCTGCTTTACTATCTCAGATAAAGCAAGAGCCATTGGCGGAGGAGTGCTGGAAGCCGTTTTATACAGGTTCAATCGATGAAGATGGTGTTCGGGATCGGGTGACGAGGGACGTTTCGAACGATCAACCATGAACAATGGGCGATGAACAATGAACCGTGGGCAATAGACTATAGGCAGTGAACAAAAGAGAAGACGCACTGTTCATCATTTATCGTCCGTCACGTGTTTGTCACGGAGAGCTTGTGAAGGAGACCCCAAAGAGGAAGGCATGGTTGATTCTCTGACCGAAGCCTTGGGGATCAAGGCAAGGGACGTGGTCAGCTTGGTCGGGGCAGGGGGAAAGACCACACTCATGTTTCGCCTTGCCAAAGAGCTGCTTCTCCGCGGGATGAAGGTGGTTACCACTACGACCACGAAGATAGCGGAGCCCGCTTTAGGAGAAACGGGTTCTCTGTTTGTCGATCCGGATGAAGGGAAGATTAAGGATTTTGTGCGGCGCCATCTCGATCGATACGCTCATATCACGGTTGCTCGGGAGAGGCTTGAATCAGGGAAATTGAAGGGGATTTCTCAAAAATTAGTGGGTGCACTTTGGCGTTTACGTGAAACGGATGTGGTTATTGTAGAAGCGGATGGCGCGGCGGGCCGACCGGTGAAAGCGCCGAGGGAGAATGAGCCCGTGATCCCAACGGCGACGAGTTTAGTCGTGGCCATTTTGGGGACAGATGGGATGGGGAAAGAATTAAGCGATGAAAATGTTTTTCAGCCGGAAAGGGTTTCAAAGATAACAGGGATTCCTGTTGGAGAAAGGCTGACGGATGAGGCCATGGCTATTTTAATGACTCATTCCGAGGGCATCTTTAAAGGAGCTCCTTCTTCGTCTAGGGTCGTCGCCTTCCTTAACAAAGTGGACCTTCCAGATGGCGTAGCAAAGGCAAGGAATATCGCGCAGAAAGTTCTTGACAAAAAGCACCAGAAGATCGAAAAGATCGTCTTGGGACAGTTGAATAGTGAGCCCCCTGTGGTAGAGGTGATCTTTCCATAGAAGTTCATCGTGAACGATTTCATTGAAAACAGGTTCTGTCCGCGGGCAAGGGTGAGGATGCCCATGTTGTTAGGGACGATGAACATGAAACGATAAACGATGAACAGCTTATTATTTTTTTGTTTATTTGTTCGTTGTCCATCGTTCATTGTCCGAAACGGGCCTCGTCACCGTGACCATTGCCCAAACGGGTGGGCTGTTTTCCCTGCCTTCCAGGCAGAGGAGAGGGGATGGACGAGAGGTTAATGGAGGGATAAGATGAGACGTGGCAAATTCTTTCTCACGGCAATTCTTTTGTCCTTTGGCTTCACCAGCATGGGCTTTGCAGAAGACGATACTCTGCAGTATTTTTTGTCAAAAGCCTCATCCAAGACCGTCGAACTTTCCAAGAAAGACAAAATGGAGCTGCTCAATCAACTGGATGAAGTGATGAAGCGGGCTCAAGGGATTCGCACAAAGCTGATGCAGGCCGTTCAGACGGGGGAGACGGAGGTTCTATATCAGGAGGGAAAATTTTGGATATCAAAGCTGGAGGAAGACCAAGCATCGATCGAAACGGGAATTCAACAGATTAAGTTGTTGAAGGAGAAACCCGCTCATCTCGGCGCCTCGGTCAAGCTTTATAAATGTTTAAAAGACGTCTCGGAGAATTTTAATGCCTATAACAATTTTCCTCCCTTCTCCGCTCTAGTAGGGGATTTGGCACCCGAAATCAAATTGTGGGGTGACCCAATTTTTTACAAACTCTACCTTCTTCCTCTTGCCCATTCAAAGGATGTGGAAAAAATGCCTCCACGGACGGAGCAGAAACCAGCCACAAAAGGAAAGAGGCCTTAAAAATGAAGCCCATTACGGAAAATATCACCGTAGCACATAGGGGTGAGTGCACTCCAACATACCGGAATGGGATGAAATCATAAGGAGGTCTCTTATTTCCTAAGAGTTTAGTGAGGGATGAGGATCGTGCAGGACATATACGTTGATATAGTGAGAGCCCTTGAGAACAAAGAAAAGTGTGCACTTGCTACTCTGGTCAACCGGATAGGCTCTGCCCCCAGGGCAGTGGGCGCGAAATATTTGGTTAAAGGAGACGGAACTTCTGTCGGCTCTATTGGGGGAGGATGCGTTGAGGCAGAGGTTTGGCAAGAAGCTCAAAAAGTGATGGAGACAGGGAAGGGGCGAATTCTCCATTTCGACCTTACGTCTGAGCAATTGGCAGAAGGTGGGCTGATCTGCGGGGGAAATATTGACATCTTTTTGGAACCCCTTGAAGAAGATTTCTTAAGCATCTACCAGGAGGCGGCAAAGATAAGACAGAAGGGCGGGTCAGCTATTTTGGCTACGCTGGTCTCGGTGGATGCTGATTTTCCAAAAAGAGAAGGCCCGAAGATATTGATGAAGACTTCCGGAGAGAAGTTCGGTTCTTTATTTGGCGGAGTGGAATTACGGAAAAAGCTTTTGAGTGAAGGTAAGATATTATTAAAAGAGAAAAGGCCGAAGATGTCAGTCTTAAATTCTGAACAGAGAAAGGTGGAAGTCCTGCTGGAACCCGTTTTTTGTGAGCCGACGGTCTATATTTTTGGGGGAGGCCATATTTCTGAACAGTTGGCTCCTCTTGTCAAGAAAGTCCATTTCAGGGTGATGGTCATCGATGACCGGGAGATGTTTGCCAATCGAGAGCGTTTCCCAGAAGTGGACGAAGTCGTCGTGTCAGAATTTGAGAAGTGCTTCGACCGACTCGATGTTGATGATTCCTCATATATTGTCATCGTCACCCGAGGTCATCTTTATGATGGCTTCGTGCTGGAACAGGCAATCAAGACAAACGCGCGGTATATCGGAATGATAGGGTCGAAGAAGAAGATTAAGACTCTTTATCAGAGTTTGAAGAAAAAAGGAATCTCCAAAGAGACGCTGGAACGAGTTCACGCACCCATCGGACTTGACATCAACTCCGAAACCCCTGAGGAAATCGCTGTCAGCATTGTAGCAGAATTAATAAAGATAAGGGGAGAAAGTCCTCGCCGATAATGAAAAAAACGGTAATTATATATTTGACACACAGAGGTTGAGACTGGACAAAATGGAACTATAGCACAAGACTTGCTTCGTCTTTTAATGCTTCCTCAACACGTTCTTCATTCCAACCGACGTATCGTTCTCCTAATTCTTTTTTCTCAAGAGTGATCATAATATTATAGAGCTTACCTAATGTTGGCCACGCGCCAGGATCATTCTTGCGGTATATCTGAATGTCTTTTTGGCTTGCTTGCCAATACAACTCGATCCAGTGCCGGAAATAACTGTAAACTTGCATAGTATCAATTTGCTCTTTAACAACTTTTTCTGCTATTGGAGCTTCAAGGTAATCAAGAACCCATTTTAGGCAAGCATTGTTTTTTATTTCTCCCAATAAGTATTGGGCGGCATGTTTCCTTTCTGCTTTCATTCTTATAAAAAATCTTTCTTCATATTCATCAACCAAGTCAGTTGATTTATGTCTACCTGAATTATAAGAAGCCAGAAATCCAAAAAATATTCCAAGAATTATGATAGATAATCCAACGTATATATGCCCCTGTGTTACTGATAAATAAAATAAAGTCATGGCACCGAATACCCCTACATATCCAGGGGATTCAAAATATTGCCACGTATTTTTGACTTTTGGGAACACGATTTTAATTGCTCTAAGTATTTTTTGTTGTTTAAAAGACAATAAGACTTGCATCCGAGCGTCCTCCATGCTATTATGGATTAACGCTCGTCGGAAGGAATAAGAAGATCGGATGGCAGTCCGATTTCCTTAGAACTAACGCATTTGGCCGTACTAACCAAATCTTAGCATGGAGGTATGCCAAATGCAAGAATTTTTTTCTTCTCGTCGAAAATCTCCTGATCTTCCCCAACCATTTATACTTGACACACAAACCTCATTAAGCGATAATGATTCGGACGATCATCTATTGCCATGGGTCAAAAATCCTTTCCGACTTTGGAGTTTAGAAGACATGCTTAAATTTGCAGCAAGTGAATACATAGAAATGGGAGAAACGATCAACGATATTGGAATTTGTCTCCATATTGGCGAGTTAGATAAAGAAATGGTTTTGACAGATCAAGAGAAAATAGATTTTATAAAATTATTGAATAAATTAAAAACCCATTGTGATAATATGCATCTTAAAATCGCTTCAACTTTATTAAAAGATGCACTTGACATTCCGCCAAGCAATTCAGAAACTTTAGAGATATTAATAAAAGCAGTTAAGGTCGAAATGAGTCAACATCTATTCTTTTTTGTTCCATCCCATCGAGCTAAATATTACGAACGATCAGATTTCAATGAGCGTTTTATATCTTTTTTCCCAAAAGCGTTAAGGGAATTGCAACATGCGGGGAACTCTTTTACTGTTGGTGAATATACTGCTTCTGTATTTCATTCAATGCGAGCAGCAGAAATAGGTTTGCGGGCATTGGCTCAACATTTAAACGTGATTTTCCCTTTTGAGATTAATCTTGCTGAATGGAATGCTCTCATAAAAGAGATTGAAAAAAAAATAGAAACACAGCAACAACTTCCCAGAAGTACAGCAAGAGACGAAGAACTGAAATTTTGTTCAGAAGCCGCTTCTCAATTTAGACATTTTAAAAACGGTTACCGTATATTTGTTGCCCATGCAAGGGAAAGCTACGATGAAGAACCAGCGCTTAGCATTATGGAGAGGACAAAGGAATTTCTTGAAGGTCTTTCAATTAAATTATCGGAGTGAGTTATGAAACCTAAAATGATTGAAGGCAACAAAGCAAAGACGAACTTTGAGAACACATTAAAGAAATTATTTAAGGTACCAAAGTCCGAAATTAAAGAAGCAGAGAAAAAATGTAAGACAGGGCATAGGCGAAAGAGTTAGTTTTTCTTTCGCTTGCCCCGTCCTTGACGTTTGTGGTTAATTGAGTTGCGTCGTAGAAATTTCTTTGCCAGTGAGTTGATTAAAGGTAACGCGACGATTTAAAACTTGGCTCATCACTTCTTCAAATCTTTCCGAATCATTCATTTCTTTCCGATTGTTAAAACGAAAACTCTGTTCATCCAAGTAACGGAAGAGATGAAAAGGTTCTACACTGACATAGGTCCCCTTCAAGCTACGTTTCAAAAGACTCCAGAAGTTTTCAAGGCCGTTTGTATGGACTTTACCGTCAACGTATGCAACGGCGTGGTCAATGACTTTGTGAGCAAATTCTGAATCAAGCCCATCATAAGACCGCAAGGCATCACTATAAAGTGCGCTTCCTGCCTTAACATGCTTCTTGATTTCGTTTTGAAGAACTTTCTTCTTCCGGCTTGGGACGATGGCTGTCCTAACCTCTCCGCCACGCTCCAAGATTCCCATAACGGGGACTTTATCCTTCCCCCCTCTTCCGGTAACTCTAAGGCTCTTCTTTTGGGGATGCATGTTTCTGGCCTTGCCACCAATAAATGTTTCGTCAACCTCAACTTCTCCGCCAAGTTTAGAGAATGATCCGGTCTGCATAGCAAGGCGTAGTCTATGTAACATAAACCATGCAGTCTTTTGTGTAACTCCAAGATCACGGGCGACTTCGCAACTACTGATTCCATTTTTACAATTCACTAACAACCAAAGGGCAGTCATCCATTTATCCATACCAAGAGGGCTATCCTCGAAGATGGTATTTACTTTCATGGTGAATTGTTGTTTGCAACCCTTGCACCACCAAAGGCGACGTGTTGAAATGAAAGAGTGTTTATCCGATCCGCAACGGGGGCAAGTGATTTTTCCATTCGGCCATCTAAGTTTTACCGCATATTCAAAACATCGGTCAGAATCAGAAAAGTAGGCGATTGCTTCCTGTAAGGTTTTTGGGAATTGAATTGTTGTTTCCATGAGATATTCCTTTCAAGTATTTGTTAAGATTAATGTAGCATAAAAATTCTTGTGTGTCAAGTAAATAATTACCAAAAAAACGAACAATTTTTGTCCAACATGCAAAATTTGTCCATTTTTCTTAGCAAGCTGATCCTTGTTAAATTCAAAATAACTACCCGCCATCAACTAACTATTTGAAATCATTTATTTTTTTATTAGTATAATGATTTTGCCAATTTTGGATTCGACTGGCATAAATATTGCTGTTAACTAATTCACTTGACAAGGAATTTCCAAGCTGATATTAAATTGTGCAAAATGGAGTGAATACCAATAAATTCTCGACAAGGAGGAGAAAATATGCTTAAAAATCGGAAGGGCTTCACATTAATTGAGTTGATCGTCATCATTGTGATCATCGGGATTCTTGCGGCAGTTGCCATCCCAAGATATGTCGATTTGACAACTCAAGCTCAAGATGGCACAGCAAGGGGGATATTAGGAGGCCTTAGAAGCGCGAATGCCCTGTTATATGCAGCTCGCATATTGAACGTTACAACCACTACGCAGGATTGGACGGGCATTGTTGGTTCTGCCGGATTGCAGGGAGTTCAAGTTTCTGGTTCAGGTACTCAGTATCTAACTATAACCGTGGGAGCGGTTACGTATAGTTTTTCAATGGATACGGGTACTCCCCCCATTATTACTTGTCCGGCACATACTACGTGGTAATAGAGGGATAGGCAAACTTATATCCAAAATGTTCTCCTCACCCTTTCCTTTCCCTTAACGGAGAGAAAGAAAGGGTGTGTTTATTGCAGGTGCTCTGTTGTTGCTTACGACTGCAGTTCATTTTAGAGAAAATTCCGTTACAGGAAGGGTTTTATCTTGAAGATTTGGAAAGGAGCATGTATGCTAAGACATCAGAGGGGCTTCACGTTAATTGAGTTAATCGTAATTATTGTGATCATCGGGATTCTTGCGGCAGTTGCCATCCCAAGATATGTCGATTTGACAACTCAAGCTCAAGATGGCACGGCAAGGGGGGTATTAGGAGGCCTTAGAGCCGCGAATACCCTATTGTATGCAGCTCGCGTATTGAACGTTACAACCACTACGGAGGATTGGACGGGCATTGTTGGTTCTGCCGGAGTGCAGGGAGTTCAAGTTGCTGGCTCAGATGCTACCTATCTGACTATAACCGTGGGAGCGGCTACGTATAGTTTTTCAATAGATGCAGCTACCCCCCCCAATATTACCTGTCCGGCACATACTACGTGGTAATAGAGGGATAGGCAAACTTATATCCAAAATGTTCTCCTCACCCTTTCCTTTCTCTCAACGGAGAGAAGGAAAGGGTGTTTATTGGAGGTGTTCTATTGTTGTAGCACATGGTAACACGACGGTCTTGAATTGATTGTTGAGATTTATAAGGAAGGAATACAGTAAAACCAGCCTCCTTGTGATTGAAAAGATTAGAGAAAAAATAGGATGGGTCAGATCACCGGATTTCTTGGCTGTTCTGGCCCTTTTCTTTTTATCCCTGTTCTTTTTTTATGACCTCCTTGAGAAAAGGTTTCTGCTCATAGAAAGGGATTTAGGTCCTTATTTCATTCCACCGCGATTCTTCTGGGTCGAAAGCATCAAGCATGGAAGTTTCCCTTTATGGAATCCCTATCAATTCTCCGGCCAACCCTTCTTTGCTAACCCCCAGCATGCCCTCCTTTATCCCTTAAATGGTCTTTTTTTTCTTCTCCCCTTCGATGTGGCCTTTAATGCCATCATCATTCTTCATTTCTTCTTGGGCGGATTATTCACCTACCTTCTCCTTAGAGACTTTAAGATAAATGCAACAGGTTCCCTTATCTCGGGCCTGACATTTATGCTCAGCGGGTATCTCCTTTCCGTCCATAGTTTGCTGACCATTCTCCTTTCGAGTATCTGGACGCCTTTGATCATGATGTTTTTCAGAAGGGCGATCAACGGACGGGGTTTAAAAAATGAGATTTTTACGGCTATTCTGATCACTATTTCTTTTTTGGGCGGAGGGATAGAAATTGTCTATGGTAATTTTTTTGTTCTCTTAATCATGGTGATTTTCTCCCCCTTTCCATATGCCAACTCTGTCGGGGATAAACCCCGACGCCACAAATCCCCTTTTAGCCTTTCCATTTCCAAATTCGTCCGTAGCGCCCCCATTTATTGGGGACGAATAAGAAGTCTCTTGGTTATTTCCATTCTCTTTTTGTTTCTCTCCGCAGTTCAATTATTCCCTTTTGTCGAATTGTTTCATCACTCTATCAGGGGAAATGGAATTTCCTATCAAGAAGCAACCACATGGAGTTTTGCGCCCAAGGATATTCTTCTATTCTTTCTTCCCGATGCCTATGGATATTTTTTAGATATGAAAAAATATTGGACCGTTCAATGCTGGTTCAAAACGCTCTATACGGGAGGACTTCCCTTTATACTGAGCTTGATCTTCTTTCTCATGCCCCATCGCCGCACCTTATCCTCTGAAGAAAAGGATCGAACGGAAGCGCACCAAGACAACAAGATGCTCTTTCTCATTCTCATGATCTTCTCGATCTTTCTATCGTTAGGCGCTTACAATCCTCTCTACCCTTTTGTTTTTAAGTACATTCCATTTTTCAATGGAATCCGGTATCCTGCAAAATTTCTCTATATTTTTATTCTCCTCCTCTCTGTTACAGCAGGCATGGGGTTTCAGCGGTTGTTCGATCTCTCAAAAGAGGGTGGAGGGAAGAGAATTAAAAACCTTCTCACAACGCTTTCTCTCATCAGTGGTCTACTCCTTTTATTTCTGGCTTTAGGCCATAGAAGTATTGAACAATATTTGAAACTAAGAGAGATTGATTTTCCGCAATTCAATTATCTCTCTGCAAACCTTTTCCATACGAAAAGATTTTTCTTCTACTTGGCTCTTTTCTTTCTCTTGCTAAGGACCGGCTACGAGAAGAAATGGAAGGGTTGGACAAAACTTCTATTGATCCTTTTCCTGATAACAGACCTGTTTGGTAATATGGGCTACTACTGGAAAGAAAAAGCGTCGGACTATTTTCAAAAGACTGAAATATTGAAAACAATTTCTTCGGACAAAGGCTTTTTTAGAGTATTTTCAACTGCCAAAACTATTTCGCAAGACGCTACAATTTTGGTTGGAGACCCTTCATTTCTTAATACATTGAAGGAAAAACATTATCCTTCTATGAATCTCCTGTATCAGTTACATGACCTTTGGGGAGCTGACGTCATTCGAGTAAAACGAACGGATGATCTTTATAGAATTTTTGTCAGTACTCCTTCTATTTCAGCAACGCAACTCATAGATCTTTACGGTGTGAAATATATTACCTCTGTTACTCTTCTTGAGAAAAACCATAAATTTGAGTTGATTTATGCAAACCTTGAAGGGCTTCAGGGAAAGAGGGAAGATCTCCTTAAAGAGAATACCATAAAGCTATATAAAAATCGCAGCCCTCTTCCGAGAGCATGGCTTGTAAAAGACTTCAAAGTGATGGACTTACAAAAAATGCTTTTGATGATGCTCCAGAATGAATTTCGTCCGGGTCAGGAGGTTTTTCTTGAAGAAGAACCCAAATGGATAAGTTCCCACGCCGTTCCTTTTGCAAAGGGGGAAGAAGCCACCCCAAGCCAGAGCGGCCGCAGAGGGCCGCCCCTACGAAGAACGAATGATGTAGGGGAGCCGCTCAGTGGGCTCCCTCAGAAGGCCCAAATCTTGACGGAGAGCAATAACCGGTTAGACCTTCAGGTGAAGGCTCCCAAAGATTGCCTGCTGGTATTGAGCGATACTTACTATCCGGGGTGGAAGGCTTTCGTGGATGGGAAAGAAACCAAAATATATAGGGCCGATTATACATTCAGAGCAATTCCTCTGAGTGTCGGGACACATCAGGTAGAATTTGTTTATGATCCCTTGAGTTTTAAGTTGGGTATTGGAGCAACCATCCTGGGAATTTTAGGTTGTGTTGGTCTGGGATGGGTCGGGCGACGCAAAAGGGCCGTCGTTAGTAAGCCACCCGATCCACTTCTTTAAGGGTGGTAATTCCTTTTAGAACCTTTTCCAGGCCGTCCTCTCTCAAGGGAACCATTCCTGCCGTCTTCTTCGCTACCTCTCGAATCACCTGGACCGAAGCTCTTTCGGAAATAAGCTTCTTAATCTCGTCATTGACCAAGAGAAGCTCGAAGATCCCGGTTCTTCCCCGGAATCCGGACTGTTTGCAATTTTTGCAGCCCTTCCCCCGATAGAGGGTTAACGGTCCTTTTGATTTCGAGACGTCAGCGCCAAGATCACTCGTGCCCTTCGTGTCAATCTGATAAGACGCCTTGCAATCCGGACAGATGGTCCGGACCAGACGTTGTGCTAAAACCCCGATGACACAGGATGAGATGAGGTAGGGCTCCACGCCGATATCCATCAGTCGGGAGATCGCCTCTGGCGCGTCATTCGTATGTAGCGTGCTCAATACCAGATGGCCTGTCAGGGCTGCCTGCATCGCAATCTCTGAGGTCTCCAGGTCCCTGATCTCTCCGATCATGATGATATCAGGGTCCTGCCTGAGAATAGACCTCAATCCCGTGGCAAAGCTAATTCCTGCTTTGGGATTGATCTGTGTCTGTCTGATCAGAGCCAACCGGTACTCCACAGGGTCCTCTATGGTGATAATGTTTTTATCCTTCGAATTGATCATGTTTAAGAGGCCGTAGAGGGTGGTTGTTTTCCCACTGCCTGTCGGTCCGGTGACCAGGATGATCCCGTTCGTTTTTCGAACCAGTTGCTTGAATTGTTTTAGCATCTCTCCGGAAAACCCCAAATCATCCAGCTTGAAAAGGGGGCTGGTCTGGTCAAGAATTCGAAGCACCACGTTTTCACCGTAGATCGTAGGAAACGTTGAGACCCGGATTTCAAAACCCCGTTTCTCCATTTTGACATTGAAATTTCCGTCCTGGGGAAGCCTCGTCTCCGCAATATCCATCTCAGCCAGGATTTTAATCCTCGAAGTGATGGCCGGCTGGATTGGCTTAGGGAGGGTTAGAGATTCATATAAAAAGCCGTCAATTCGTAACCGGACCCGTAGGTTCTTTTCGTCGGGTTCGAAATGAATATCGCTGGCCCGATCTCGAATGGCTTGAATCATGACCAAATCGAGCACCCGGGCAGCAGAAGCATCTTCCATCGCTCCTGGCCGAACGTCTTTGGCAATGAGGTCATGCGTTTTTCTGTAGTCTGTAGATTCCTGGGGCAGCCCGCCTACGCTGCCCTGTGCCATTTGCTGGAGGGTACTTTCAAAGACCGTGGCTGCGGCTCCGTAGTGTTGTTCAATCGCTTTTTTAATCTTTTTTTCGGTGCCGATGGCTATCTCCACGTCGTTCTTCACCTTGTTCCTCACCTCATCCAATGCAAGGAGATTAAGGGGATCGGGCATGGCGACCGTCAACGTGTTTCCGATCTTAAAGAGAGGGATTAATGTATGGCGCCGCGCCAGGTCTTCGGGGATGGTTTTTACGATATTCTCATCAATTAGATAGGTGTCGAGATCGACATAGGGGAGATTAAAATAATCGGCCAAGCCCTGCAGGATCACCTCTTCTTTAGCATAACCCAGCCGGACGATGGTCTGTTCCAGGCGTTCGCCTCTCTGTTTCTGTTCCTGGGAGGCTGTTCTCAACTGATCAGCGCTGAGGACCCCCAATCTCACCAGAAAATCTCCAAAACTTTTTTTCTCCTCGGCCATAGAATACCTCCAAAGATCAATTACCCAGAAAATCTACTTCCCAATCCTCCCCTGCCTACCGGGGGATTTCTGATTTTCATGCGTTACCTATTTTTCGCCTTCATTAAATCGTTTAAATGTCTTTGCACCCGCGAGACCAATTCCGGATCGGATCTCGAGGAGAGCCGGATAAATTGTTGATAATGGCTGATCGCCAATTCTAACTTCTCCATTTGTTCATAAAGCAGCGCCATATTGTAGTGCGTCTCCCTGTGGAGGCGATCAATCGCCAGAGCCTTCTGATACGACTCAATCGCCTCATCCCACTGGCCTTTTTTCTTAAAAAGGGTCCCGAGGTTAATAAAACTTTCGATATTCTTAGGATTGATGGCCAGAGCTTTTTGGAAATCCTCCAGCGCCTCTTCGTCACGGCCCTTGAGCAAAAGGAGGATCCCAAGATTATTATATCCTTTATCATACCTTGGATTGATCTCCGTTGCTTTCTGGTAAGCTCCGAAGGCCCTGTCCACATCCCCGATCGTTTGATAGATGATCCCCAGATTGTTATAGGCCTCGACATAGGTCGGATCCAGCTCGATAACCTTCTGGTAGGCCTGGATTGCTCTTGAAAATTCTCTCTGGTTATAGAAAGTCACCCCTGAATTGAAATGAGTGAGGACATCCGAGGCCAATGCGCCGGCCTTTCCGCCTTCCTGTTCTACCCCGATAGACTTAAGGGGCTTATTTTCTTTCTGAGCGGCGAGAGGAGGGGGTGCCTGTTTTTTCAACGGTCCTCCCTTTTTTCCAGTGGAAGATGTCGCCGTTTCAACTGACTTCTTCTCTTCTTGGGGATAAGAGGGGTGCTCGCTGAGGGGCGCCCCAGCGTTGAGGGATACCTGAGGGCGTGCTTGCCCCGAACCACTCCCACCGTGGCCGGGATTTATTGCCTTCCCCGATTCAGTCCTGCTGTTGACGGGCTTCAGGGTCTGGCTCGCCTGCGGGCGATCGCCTTTGGCTGAAGATCCAGCAGACAGCGGTTCTTCATCCTTTGCCGCACCCACCACTTCCTTCGGAGGCTCTGAAGGCATCTTCTCCGCTACAGAAACAGAAGGCTCCCTCTCCACGGGAACGATGGCTCGATTGGTTTGGGTGGCCAAGGGTGAAGAGGCAGGTCGCAAAAGAACGAGTAGAACGATACAGAGGCCGATGAGACCCGCGCCGACGGGAATCCATTGTTTTTTAGACCTCCTCCCCGTTTTTCTCTTCGGGTATGGATAGTTCAAGGTTGGAGACTCCTCGGCCCCGCTCAATCGAAGCTGTTGTGCCCTTTTGAGGGCATCGATGATCAGGCTCATTTTGAAACCTCCTGGGATGCCCTTTCTGGATTCTCGAAAGGCTCTTTTGCAGAATTTTGAAACCGTTCCTTATCCAGTGGAAGGGCAGGAATAGAAGGAGGAATAGATTCCGATATCCGAGAATAGATGCCTTGAACTCTTCCCCCAATAGCATTCTTTGCATCTTGATGCGAAGGAAAATGGCCTTGGCTTGTTGAGATCATACCCGCCATTAAGAAAAGGAAAATCGTCAAGAACGGGATGCGTAACGAGCTTAAATTTCTTGGCAAGGGAAAAGAATAGAATGGCTTTGGGACTGCTTCCTCTCCCAAAAGGCTGTCCTTCGCCAGCTTGATAATTTCTTTGTCGAAATAATGGGTCTGTTGGATGAAACCGGCCAATAGGGCTCGATCGCAGAGAAGGTTGATCAGCCTGGGCGCCCCTCTCGAAAATCTGTAGATCTCGTGGAGAGCAGATCTTGAAAAGGTTATGCTCCCCTGAGAGCCTGCCATCATTAGACGCTGGTAAATATAAGACTCCATTTCCGTTTGGGTGAGGGGCTGGAGGTAATGCCGGATGGCGATCCGTTGGTTCAATTGTTTCAATTCGGCGGACCGGAGTTTTTGGTCCAGCTCTAACTGGCCAAATAATATGATCTGAAACAATTTCTCCTTTTCCGTCTCCAAATTGGAGAGCATGCGAATCTGCTCCAGGACAGGGATGGATAAATTCTGGGCCTCGTCGATGATCAGGACGGCATTCTTTCCGTGGGACAAGAAGTAGATGAGTATTTTGTTCAGCGCATCGATCCGCTCCTTCTTGGTCCTTCCCTTTGAAGAGAATCCGAAATCGCGGAGAATCGCTTCCAACAATTCTTCTTCGGTGAGGAAGGAATTGAAGATGACCGCCGTCTTCACGTTTTTATCCAATCTCTCCAAGAGGGCCCGGCAGATGGTTGTCTTCCCGGTTCCGATATCTCCGGTAATGACCATAAACCCTTCCTTCTGCCGAATCCCGTAAAGAAGAGATTCGATCGCGGTACGATGGCCCTCGCTTAAGAAGAGAAATTGAGGGTCAGGGGTCAGGACAAATGGTTTTTCTCTCAGACTATAAAATCTTTGGTACATGGTTTTCTCCAAAAGGGTTCGAGGATTCTAAGGATTCCAGGGTTCAAGTTTGGGTGGTTCGACCCCTCGACCCCTTGCCTCTTATTGTTTTGCGAAGTCTTCCACCTTTTTACCCAGTTGAAGGGTAGGGGTGATCATGATCACCAGTTCCGATTTCGTTTTTGTTCGGCTCTTGAATCGGAACAGAGGGCCCATTACCGGAAGGGACTGCAAGACAGGAACGCCGGTATAATCCTCCTCAGTCTGCTCCTGCATCAGGCCACCAATGATAATCGTCTGGCCGTCTCTGACCCTCACTGTTGTGTCGGTCTCCCTCACGCTCAGGAGGGGAAAAGTTGACTTTCCATCGGGTGCCGTCACACTCCCGGTCTGGGCGGTGATACTGGGATGAATGTTCATGATGATGGTGCCATCTTCGGCAATTTGGGGAGTCACATCCAGGATGATCCCAATATCAATGGTCATGGGTTGAATGAACTGGGTCACAGTCGTTTGTGTAGCCACCGCCCCGGTAATAAAGAAGACACTCTGATTTCCAACTCGGATAATCGCTTTCTGATTATTGAGAGTTGAGATGGTCGGACTGGAGAGAACCTTCACATCCCCCTGTTGTGCGATCGCCTGCATGATATCTGAGAGGGCTACTTGCGACCCTGCCGCACCGAGCGCGAAAAGGCCTCCGTAAGGCATGACTTTAAAAATACCGGGGGTGAGAATCTGGCTGGTTGTCGTCGTTGTTGTCCCCCCTGTCCCGGTACTGTTAAGGAAACCACTCGTTCCACCTGGAAACCCGGTCTTCCCTGTTTTATCTGTAAGTCCCCAAGCTAAGTTAGTGGAACTAGGAAGCCCTTCGATCACTTTCCAGTTAATCCCTTCTTGGTGACTATCGGAGAGAGTTACCTCCATGATTTTTGCCTCGATGCTGACCTGCCTCTGGGAACTTGCCTCTACAGTCTCAATGTAGCAGGCGACCCTATTCAAATTGACAGGGTAATCGGTAACCATGATCACCCCTGTCGATTTGTTGATCGCCAACCTCTTCCCTGTTTCGTCCACTCTGGTCCAGGTCACTTTTTCTTTCTCGGAAGAAGTCCCCTCTTTTCCCTTCTCTTCAACGAATCCAAAGATGAGAGCCTCTAATCCTTTTCGAATTTCCTTCCACAAATCCACGTCATCCTCACTGACGACGCCAGTATACCCGGTTCTTGCCCCTGCCACTGGATTGTAGGTAGTCTGCTGATCCGGAAGGCCTGAAACGCCTGAAATGCCCGAAATGGTAGTGCTCGTACTCGTTTGTTGGGCTTGCGTTGTGCTGGTGGTGGCATAGACCTCCCTTTTTCCGCTCCGTTTCGTGGCCATATAATTCAGTGTGAAGAAACGGGTCTCGACCTCAGGCCTTAATACTTTGATGAATTTTCCATCGGTTCGATAAGTCCAGCCGAGCGGAGAGAGAACGGTATCCAAGGCTTCTTTTAAGGTGACGCGCTTTAAATCCACGGTTACTTTGCCGCTCAACTGGGGATCGATGACAATGTTGAGGTCGCTCTCCTTTGAAAAGGCCAGAAGGACATCCTGGATACTCGAATCCCTCGCGTAGATGGAGAAGAGCTTTTCGGGCACCTTTTTCGCCTCCTCCATTTGGGGGATCATCAGTTCTTTCAATTTTTCTTCAGGAGGAGGTTGAGGTCTTACAGCCTCCGCCTTTTGGGGAGGTAACTTGGCACGCTCCTTATTCGGGAGAGTAGCGCATCCCAGGACCAGCAATGGAATGAGATAGAGCATAAAGAGGGTCTTCGTTTTCATCGTTCATCTCCTTTAACTCCCTCCTTCACCTCGTTAGAAAGGATAGCCCCCTGCTCTGCTGCGGGATGAGGTCCCTCCGGCGGGGTTTGGCTCACCGCTCGGTTTCGAGTCGCACCGACTGGAATTTCTAACGGGGTTCGCTCCCCCTTTTGCGGGGGAGGAGAAAGGTGGGGTTTCTCTTCAACGGTTAATGGAACGGGGCTTTGAGGCAAAAGAAGGGTTTTCTTTTGCTCTCCTTTTCCTAAAATGACTCGGTCTGTTTTAATCTCTAAAACCTTTTCGCCATGGATCGAATCTCCTACGGTAACAATATGATGATCGATCAATGCCAATCGAATGCGGTCGCCGATTAAAATGGCCTTGACCGGCGCATCCGTTTCCGTTTTTGGGAAAACTCCCTTCATTCCTGGAGACAATCCGATCTTCGAAAGGAGATGGACGTCCGAAGGGAGGAGGAATGGATCCCTCCTACTTTCTTGAGGGGAAATTGTCCTCTCTTTGGCCTGTCCGTTTGCCCGGATCGGGTGCAGCAGGTCGATTCCGGCAAAAATGAAAAAGGTGATGAAGACCGTAGCCATAATTATTTTTCGATGTTGTCTCACGGAATTTTCTCCTTCAAGGGTTGGGAGCCCGCAGAGGGACTCCCCTACTTGGTTCTAACGTCTGTAGGGGCGGCCCTCCGAGGCCGCCCGATCTTCTATTGTGAAGTAACATACATACTTAACCCTATGGTGACCTTTGAAAAGGGCTGAACCTCTTCGATCCTTTCCATCTGGATATTGTCCACATTGATGAGAAAAGGAAGTTGTTCAATCCCTTTTAAATAGGTCTCCAGCTTCCCAAAGGTTGAGTGAAGAACCATCTGAACAGTTACCCTCCTGTATTGAGGAGCAGGACGTTCCTTCTGCCCCTCGGGAGGCGGAAGATTTTCTTCTTGAGGGATCAGAGAGATCACCTTCATCTCAGGGGAGTCGCTTTCCCTGGCTAAGTGTCTTAGGAAGGTTCTGAATTCTTCGCCTCTCAGGGTTCGTTCGCTTAGTCTTTTTAGCGCATCCTCCTGACGAAGGATTTCGGCCTCTAACGTTTCTACCCCTTTCGTCACCAGCTGGGATTCTTCAGATCTGAGATCAGCCGCTTTGAGGTCTGCCTCCAACGCCTTCATTTTGCGACTCTGCGGCGCGTAGTAAAAGGTGACGAAGGCCCAAAAGGCAATAGCAATGACGGCCAAGATGATCAATATTTTTTCTCTGCTTTTCAGTACCATGGTCTATTGTTTTTCCTTTCTTAATTCTGTTATCTCCCTTTTAGTAATTCCCCCTTCCCCGCCTTTGTAAAGGGAGGAAGAGGTGTCAGTAATCCCCCCTCCCCCCCTTTTGTAAAGGGGGGAGAAGGAGGTGTCGGGGAGAGAGGGGGGATTATTAGGATTGATGTCGCAGACGATGCCAAATTCTGCTCCTGATTGAGTATAGAGTTTGTTCTCATCGGCTGAAACCAGTCTTGTATTATTAAACAAGGGTGTTTTCTCGAGCCGCTCGATGATCTGGGCTAAGGCTGTGAGGCAGCGAAGATCGCTTCCGAAAACGACACCTGTTATATGAAGTTCTCTCCCCACGCCTTTGGGGGATTCTCCTTCCTGTGGCTTTGGGGGCGGAGTTCCTTTCGTCAGAGGTTTCCCCTTATTTTGAACTGCAAGAAGAGTCAAGGTGACGTTGTCCGGGATAATTTGACTCACCTCTCTCAAGATGTCTCGATAGGGAACGGGAACGATCATTGAAGATGGGAATTGAGAAAGCTTTTCCTTGAGCTGGATATCTTTCTCTTTTAACATTTTTAGTTTTTCCTGACGGGCATCCAGAACCGCCAGCTTCGCCTTCTTCATATCTATTTCTCTTCTTATTGCGTTCACCTGTGCGTTCATATATAAGGCGACTCCTAAAAAGACAAGCAATGCGATTCCAGGGGCCAGGACAGGAAAGGACTTCACTAATTGAGCCTTCGATAAAAATGGTTCTACAACCGGGAGCAACTCGATTCGTTTGGGTTCAGGGAGGGCTACGCCTATCGCGACGGCGAAAAGCGAACCCATCTGGTTAAGAAATTGAGTGCCGATCCTTCTTGGATCGAAAAGGATATCGCTAAGCGGATTAAAATGCTCCACGGGCAATCGAACCTCGCTTGCGAGATAGGAAACCAAATTCTTCAGGTTGGCGCCTCCGCCGGTCAGGAGCAGCTTATCAATCCGTTCTTCATTAAATTGGCTCCTGTAATAGTCAAGAGATCGTCCTATCTCTGCTGATAGTCTCTCAAACACAGGTCTGACGAGAAAAGACATTTTCGATAAGGATTTATCGCCACCTTTCTCCTGGTAAGCCTCCGAAGGGATTCCCATTTCTTGCTTTATCTCTTCCGCTCGCTCAAAAACGACATTGGTTTTTCCTTCAGAACCGATTCCCTCCATAACGGCTTTGGTAATGTCTGTCCCGGCAGGAGTGACTTCTCGAGCGAACTGCAAAATTCCATCCTTGAAAAGATAAATGCCGGTTTTTTCAGCTCCAAGGTCAATCAAAGCAATGGTTTCTTCTTTCCTAAGTTGATCCCAAACCAAAAGAGTATTCCAAAGGGAAAAGGGGGCTACATCGAGATGATTCGGTTGAAGCCCAGCATTCTCGGCGATGGAGAGAGTGCGGTCAATGAGTTGTTTCGGGCAAGCCACAACGATCAGATTTAATCTCTTAACGTTATCTTCAACATATTCATTTAAGGTGTGGAAATCAATTTCCGCTGTTTCAACAGGGAAGGGGATGTAATTCTTCATCTCCCAACGAACAGCCTCTTTTAATTCGGCTTTGGGGAGAGAAGGAACGGAGATTCGCTTGACCTGAACTCCTGAACCTGAAACAGTTAAATTCACCTTTTTCGTTTTAAGACCAACTTCCGTAATAAGGGCCCTGAGGATCCCGGAAAGAGCGTTCACATCCTCTTTGTCAGTGTTAGGGGGAATTTCTTTCATCCCTAAACATGTCAAGAAAGGTCCCTTGGAAGTCGTCTTGAGACCAATTAACTTAATCGAATGAGAACCAATATCCAAACCGATTGTTTCTGGCATATATAACTCCTTAAGGAGCCTCCTCCTCAATTATTTTGCTCGGCCCCTACGCCATAAAAACCGGGGGCGCCCAGGTTACCGGGGGTGCTCTGGTTGTTGTATTCGGTCAAGATCCAGCCGGCGGAACGCGCGATGTTTGATACACGAACTTCGTCGAGAATGACGTTACTATCTGTGTTCGCCGTCGTCCACTGAGGGTCATTTCCGAGTATCCACGATGCGCCACTGAAGGGGACGGTGGCCGTGCCCGCGTAATCGAAGTTATTTGCCGCGGCGTTGTCCTGCACGCCGTTCCGGTACACATTCCAGTTGCCTAAATATGTCGCAGTGCCGGCGTTATAGCTGAACGTACCGACAGCGTAGTACCACGTACCAGTTGCGATTGTCGTGGCGCCCTTTGCTCCTACTGCAACGTTGGCAGTGTCGTCACAGAACACAAGGGAGGTTGGGCCCCCAAATCCACCACCATTACTTGCCGCTGATACCAGAAGCGTCGGGGAAACGTTCGCGTCCAGGTCCCTTGTGCTGAAAACAACCGCACCTAAGCTTGGGTTAGTGGTACCGCCGAATGTATATTCGGTGAAGCTCGTGACTTTAATCCAGGCAGAAACAGTTACAGAAGTGGTGCCGAGGGCCGCCGCTGCTATCTGTACATAGTCGTTATGTGCGCTTTCGAAGTCAAGACCTCCATCGATCTTGGCTGTTTGTTGGTCGCCGGCGACAAACCCTCCATTCGCCGTCCCATTGTATCCGTTCGACGTGGAATCTTTCATCTGGGGAGCTGTGCCAGTAGGACTCTGACTGAGATGCCAAACCCCCTTGTAGGTAGCATCCCAGACCCCTGTCGCACTCTGCGTGGAAGCTGTCATACAGCCATTTCCATAATACATGTAAATGACTGTGCCGTTATTAATAGAAGGAACCCTGACCCATGCAACAAGTGTCCCCGTCGCTGGAGCATAGGCTTCAATTTCGTGGTTTAACTTACAGGGTGAGGTCCCGGCCCCCCCACAAGTGGTGTCGTCCAGACCTTCGAAGATAATGTCCCAAGGATCGTTGGTACCGGCATTATAGCTCGCGACATGTCCGCCGCTTGCGACGGTTGCGAGATTAGGGTCTGTGACACTTACAAGCATGGGAAAATTAGTAAGGGGGCCAGCACTTACCTGCCCCGCCTGTACCGTAATTGTCTTATGGTAGGCGAAGTAGTTCAAGAAACTGGTTAAATTGGAGACAACAATCCTCCTTCTTTCAGTGCCGGCGGGGACATATCCAACAGAAGTCAGGGTATCAAGATTGGGAGCGGTGTTAGTATAAGTCAAAGTAAAGCTTCCTGCTCCAAAAGTCCTTGTCATACCGGTCAATCCGGCGAGTTGTGCCTTTGTTGTCCAACTTTGATCCTTGGCATAGCGAACAGCGAATTCGACTCCGGATTGAGCGATGAAGAAAGCCTGGGTGGACTGGATAGGGAAGACCACGGATTTCTGTTTTGTGGGGATCAAATAAGAGAAAACGTATCCGATCGTCACCATCAGCAGCATGGCAATCACCAGAAAGATCACCGAGATTCCTTTGATATTTGTTAGAAAGAAAATCCCTCCCAACCTCCCTTTGCTAAAGGGAGGGGTAGTTATTCCCCCTTTAACAAAGGGGGATGAAGGGGGATTTTCAATTTTCATCGATTTTGGATGGTAGCCCCCAAATAGAAAGTTGGTTAAATTTAGCTTTTTCACCTACTGGTATGCCTCCATCCAGTTTGAGTAGAAGCTCTTATAAGTTAGACTTTTTGCAAGGTTTTTGGGATAAATCTTTGTCTGCAGGGTTACATTCTCTCCGCTTGCCAATTGAAGTGTTAATTGTAGAAGGATCTCATTTGTAGCATTCGTCACGGCAAATGTAGTAGCGTTTCTGGCCATTGCGTAGCCGTTGCCGGCTTTCACTTTTTGGACTACACCTGCGTTGAGTTGATAACTAATTGTTTCTCCTACAGCATCGTTAGCTGTTGCATTGTCTCTCACAAAAGTTATCGAAGTGGCAGTAACTCCTGTAATGCTATTTGCATCCCGGATACCTCTGCACATCTGTTCCAATGCTAATTTCCCTTCGTCGAAAAGACTCTTTTGATTGACTGTCATCGTATAGACTCTCAAACTATCAACCAAGAACTTAATAGTGATGACCGAGACAATAGACAAAATGACAATCACAACGATGATTTCTATTAGGGTGAAACCCCTATCGCCTCCCCAACCCTCCCCCCTGGAGGGGGAGGGAGAGGGTGAGGGGGATTTTGGATTTTGGATTTCGGGATAATTAGTCATGCCTTGGCGTTTCTTCCCTCGTTATTAAAATCTTGTAATAACCGAATAGACATTATAAGTACTGCCTTGTGGGTCTTTTACAGTGACCTGAATCATTTTATAACCGACATCCGACCCTGAGGCAGCGAAAGTATTGGTCACATAGGAAATCACCCATTGCCACGTGTAGCCAGCAATAGGTGGCGCCGGCAGTGTATATGTACCAGGAGTTAAATCGGGTGCCTGGCAATAATTAAATTTCATCAATTCTTCCATCTTCTGGTGCGCAAGGTACATGGCTGTCGCTACCATTTCAGGCTTATTACTTGTTCGAATGCCGGTTGTAAAAGGGACGACAATAGCGGAGATGAGGATACCCGCCATCACGATCAAGACGATAATTTCAATAAGTGTGAAGCCCCTTCTATTCATAAAATAACGTGACCGTGTCCGTGTTCCGTGTCCGCAGTACGACAAACAGTGGATGAAGCTTCTTGTTCTCTCATTTAGATCTTTCTTTTTCATAACCATCCTTACCTGTTTGCATCAAACAAACTGATTTTTATTTTGAAATCCGCATTCCGATATCCGCAATCAATAAGCCACCTCTCCTGTATATTGGGTTATAGTAATTGGTATTGTCGTTACCCCGTCAGAGACACTCACTGTCCAAACCCCTACGGAGGATGTACTTGGTTCCCCAAGAGAATTAAAAGTAAATTGGACTGTAGTGCCAATCGCTGCTCCTTGAAGTCGTCCCGTAGGATCAAGACTGCTGGTAGAAGGGTTGGTCGCCGGGAAGGTATATGAAGATTGGCCCGACGTGAAGCTGATAGCTTTAGAAACCCGACTGGCCATCGCGCATTCTTGGGTATATCGGATGTCGGAGCGGACCATATTCGCTGCTCCGGCCACGGAGGTTTGAGAGGAGACGGAGCCAAAATTGATCCTGGGCAGCACAGTAGCAGCCAAAATTCCGATGATGACTATGACCACGATGAGTTCGATTACGGTGAACCCCGAAGAGTTCACGGGTTCAAGGGGTCGAGGGTCCGAAGGTTTATTAATACTGCGTCTGCTGACAGCGGGAAAAGAATGAACCAAATGCTGAAACAAGCCTGCCCTGGAGAGATGCCGAAACAAGTTCGGCATGACACTTTGGGCGTTCGGCATGACACTTTGGGCGTTCGGCATAACACATTCAGAGTTCGGCATGACACCTTCAGGGTTCAGCATGACATGACTGTCCGTTTCTTCTCTTTTTGTCATCCCGAACTTGGGTTGGGATCTCGGATTTGCGTTCAAGAATTTTGGTTTTAGCGCCTCATCCTGTGGGTGAAGTGCGGCTGCCAAACCATGGTACAACCTGAACGTAGGGGCCACCCACGCATGGCATGACCAAATGGTCAGAGGCAATAAAATCCGGCGCAAATCGAAGGCCACTGCTGCCAAATCATTTTTTATGTACGGCAATATAAGACCTAGCCGTTCTGTTATTCCCGGTTTGATTAAGCCTGCCCCGTGTTTGACACGGGGGAATCCAGTATTTGAAAACTGGTTCCCTGCTTTCGCAGGGACGACGTCTGGATTCCCGTTGGAGTTTATCCCGGTGAAAATCGGGGCGGGAATGACGATCTTCGCTGTGGTTACTGTTGCAGGATTAATTTGCATCTTCTTAAACATCTTTCCTCGGACCTTATCTGAATAGTTTGGCCATATTCCACCATGGCAAGAACACGGCCAGTGCCAGAAGCAAAACCACAACACCCATAAACAACGTCAAAGCAGGTTCAATGTAAGTAGTCATCTTTTTGATCGCGTTTTCCAGCTCGATATCATAGTATTCCGTTATTCTCACCAGCATCTCATCCAATGTTCCTGTCGTCTCCCCCACCCCTACCATCTGGATAACGAGAGGGGTAAACCTTCCACTCTTGCTCATCGAATCCGCCAGGCTTCCTCCTTCTCTTACCTGTTGGCTGATTTCTCGAATCGATTGAGAAATAACAACGTTGTTGATGGTAGTGGAAGAGACTTCGAGAGTCTGAAGGATAGGAATACCACTCTTGTTTAGCATGACAAAGGTATGAGCAAACCGTGAGAGGGCAGAGATGACGAAGAGATGGCCGATTCCAGGAATTCTTGTCTTGAGGCTATCCCAGAAGATCTTTCCTTTCTCCGTATGAATATAGCGTCTCAGCAGGATCGGTATGAACACAAATACGGGTAAAATAAGATACCAAAAATCATGAAACAGGTTATTAACCCCGATCATTATCCGGGTGGGCAAGGGCAGGGGTGTGTTAAATTGGGAAAAAACCTGGGCAAACCGCGGGATGACAAAAGAGAGCAAGACGACAAATGCGATGATTACTGAAACGACGACAATCTTAGGATAACGGGTTGCCTCGTTTACTTTTTGGCGACTCCTCAATTCTCGATCGGCAAGGGCAGCGTAACGGTCGAGCGATTCGCCCAGCCTTCCTGAAGCTTCACCGGCCCGGATCATATTGAGATAAACCGCAGAAAAGACATCCGGGTGCTTGGACATAGCCCCAAAAAGTGTATTTCCTCCTTCCACCTGGAGATCGATTTCTTCCAGTACTTTTTTAAACCGTTGATTCAATGTCTGGTCTCTCAGACCTTTTAACCCTGTAAGCAAGGGTAATCCTGCTTTATATAAAGTGGAAAGCTGCTGACTGAAGACGATTATTTCCTCCGGCTTCACTTTGTTGAATCGTTTCCAGAAGTCCGACAAATCGAGGGAGGCCGAAGCCGACTCCTTTTCAATGGCGATGGGGAAGTATCCCCTCTGGTAAAGGTGATTCCCTGCCACCTCGACGGTCTGAGCCTCGATCGTCCCGGTCATGGCCTTCCCTAATCTGTCCCTCACACGATACTTAAAAGTCGGCATGTTCTCACCAACTAAAGTTCGGAGTAAGTAGTTCGGAGTTCGGGGCCATTGACCCAAATCTCCGAACTCTGAACTTTGAACTTCATTTACTCAAATACTCCTTCACCTTCTTCAACAAATAGTCCATATCAAAGGGTTTGGTGATATACTCGTTCGCCCCTGTCTCCATTCCGATGACTTTATCCTTTTCCTGAGTCTTGGCGGTCAACATGAGGATGGGGATGTGCTTATATCTTTCGTCAAATTTCAATAGTCGGCATACCTTATACCCATCCAATTTTGGAAGCATGAGGTCCAGGAGGATCAGGTCCGGGCTTTCTTTGCGAGCCTGACTCAAGGCATCTTCGCCGTTGTAAGCAACCAGGACATGATATCCCTCGATCTCCAAGGGGAAACGGACGGTTTCCACCAGGTCGACTTCGTCATCGACAATCAAAATTTTTTTTGGATTCATCTTTCAACCTCCCAATCTTTGTTTTGCGAGCCTGAAGAGTTCGGCCTTTGAAACGGCCTCTTCAGGGTAAGTGGCCGTCCCCACTTTGATGACGGCAGCGGCTTCCTGACCTCCAACAGGGGTCTTTTGAATTCCTTCCTCAATCCGCTGCCGGATGATCTGAGCCCCTTTGAGGTCTGCCTCGCATAAAGCGGCCAATATTTTCTCTTTCTCCCGCCTCAATAAGATATCTGCCTTCCGACAAAGACACTGCTTAACCCTCTCTTCCAATTGGTTTAATAATGTCTCTTTGACCTCTCCCTGTTCATCCAGGACCTCGATCAGAAAGAGGGTGAGAGGAGCATCATTTTCCAGGGCCCGCTGAAACTCCTTATCCAGGATGAGACGGAAATAAGGGTCCCTTCTCTCGCCTTCCGAGATGGGTAAGGTGAATGTAAATGTGCTTCCTTTCCCCAATTCGCTTTCCACCCAGATTTTTCCTTGATGAGCTTCCACCAACCCTTTTGTGATCGCCAGGCCCAATCCTGTTCCGCTCACCGACCGTTGAAGCGAGCTTTCTACCTGGTGGAATTTTTCGAAGATAGCATCGAAATGTTCGGACGGAATCCCAATCCCTGTGTCTTTCACGGAGACAGCGACCCTGTCGCCATAACTATCCTTTCCGTCGTGGGCGAGGGGTTGGGCAGCAATGAGAATTCTTCCTCCCTCCGGCGTGAATTTAATTGCGTTGCCGATAAGGTTCGTGAGAATCTGTTCTATTTTTTCCGGATCTGCATAGATCGTCGGGAGGGCTTCATTGATTTCCACGTCAATTTTTATCGATTTCCCGTCGGCGTGGGGCTTGAGGGAGGATGCGGTCAGTTCGACAATCTCTTTCAATCCAATATTCTCAAACTTCATTTCAATCTTTCCAGACTCAATCCTCGAGAGGTTTAGAAGATCGTTGAGGATATTGGTCAGGCGATTGATATTTCTCTCCGCCATGGAAAGAAACTTCTCTTGATTTTCATTAATCTTCCCGGCAGTCCCCTTCAGGACCAATTGGACTGCATTCTTAATGGCAGCGAGCGGGGTCCTTAACTCATGAGAAGCGACCGAGACAAACTCGGACTTCATGCCGTCAATCCTTCTCAACTCCTGGTTGGCCTTTTCCAATTGATCGGCGAAGTCCCTCAGCCTGACAAAGCGTTGTTTCTCCTCCAAGACCTTTCGGATGCGGACGATCAGCTCATCGAGGTTGAGGGGCTTCATGAGATAATCACTCGCTCCCCGTTTCATCGCCGTCAATGCGGAGTCAATGGTTCCATGACCCGTCATCATCATCGTGAGGGTTTCCGGTTTTGATTTGGCGATCTCTGAGATCAATTGGAGTCCGTCCATCTTTGGCATTTTCAGATCCGTCAAAACCAGGTCAAAAGGGTCTTTCTCCATTTTTTGAAGCGCATCTTCTCCCGACTCCGCAAGTTCCACCTGAAACCCTCCAAGACGGGTGAGGGCCTTGCTGAGAAAACCCCTGATCTCTTTTTCGTCATCCACGATTAAGATTCGACTTTCCACTCTTAAGTCCTTCTCCTAAGAAGTCCCCGCAAAAGTCTCGGGCTCGCCTGCAAGCAGGCGAGGGTTTACGGGGTCACACGTCTTTTGTTGATACACTTTCTGCCAGGCCATTAATTCCTTACCATTCTTAATCACTTCACTTGCTCCCTTGAATCCTCTCATTCTATCTTTTGCCGTACGAAAAGGGGGCTTCTCTCCATGAGAGCCATTCATCCAGGGCATCCTTTTTGAACCTCCAGCTCCCACCTACCTTGCGACCGGGGATATCCCCGTTCTTAGCCAAACGGTAGATCGTTCGAACATGAACGCTCAGATATTCGGCTGCCTCACGGGGTGTCATAATCTCTTTCATTGAATGGCTCCAATCTGTTCCAAATTAATCTTCGCCTCTCTCCTCATCCCGGCTTACTCATCCAATACTTCGCGTACCTTGTGTGATAACGTTTTGAGAGAGAAAGGTTTCTGCAAGAAATGGGTCCCCGGGTCCAGCACACCGTGGTGGACAATCGCATCGTCCGCATAACCCGAGGTATAAAGGACCTTGACGTTGGGCCGCGAGATTTTAAGCCAATCGGACAACTCTTTTCCACCCATCTGAGGCATCACAATGTCAGACAGCAGGAGGTGGATCGTTTCTCCGACATGTTCCTTCGCGACGCGCAGCGCCTCTTGGCCGTTGGTTGCCTTCAAGACCCTGTAGCCCTGCTGCTCTAAAAGTCGGGTTGCCAGGTTTCGCACCAATTCGTCGTCCTCCACCAGAAGGATTGTCTCACTACCCCTCGGAAAGACATCCGTTACTTCTTCCTTATGAAGACCATCTGCCTCTTCCTCCGCCCTTGGAAAATAAATCCTGAAGGTGGTCCCACGCCCCGGTTCACTATAAAGCCAGATATTCCCATTGCTCTGCTTGACAATTCCGTAAACCATGGAGAGGCCCAATCCGGTCCCCTTTCCTTTTTCTTTAGTCGTAAAGAAGGGCTCGAAGACCTTTTCTTTCACCTCCGGTGTCATCCCAACCCCCGTATCGCTGACGGAAAGCCTCACATATCGACCCGGGGCCACATTGACATGGGCATGGGCATACTCTTCGTCCAACTCCACATTCGCCGTTTCGATGGTGAGTTTCCCGCCGGAGGGCATTGCATCCCTGGCGTTTACGGCTAAATTGAGGATCACTTGCTCGATCTGACCCGGATCTACTTTGACCTTTCCTAAACCTTCGGATAGAAGAGTGGCCAATGTAATGTCCTCGCCGATGATCCGGCGCAGCATCTTTTCCAGATCTTCTAGGAGGACGTTGAGATCGACCACTTTGAGGTCCAAGATCTGACGACGGCTGAAGGCTAAAAGTTGGCGAGTTAGATCCGTTGCCCGTTGACTGGCTTTTTCAATCTCTTGGATGTTTCCCCAAAGGGGGTTATCTTCTTTAAGGTCGAAGAGGGAAAGTTGGCTGTAGCCCTTGATAACGGTCAGGAGGTTGTTAAAGTCGTGAGCCACCCCCCCTGCCAACTGGCCAACGGCCTCCATTTTCTGCGCCTGCCGAAGCTGCTCTTGAAGAGATAACTTCTCCTCTTCTGCCTGCTTGCGCTCGGTGATGTTATGCGAGATGCCTCGAAACCCGATCGGTTTTCCTTCCGAATCCCGTATAAGAGATGACGAGATCTCGGCAAACAGTTTGGCCCCATCTTTTCTGACATGTTTTACTTCCAATGACTTAACAGGCTGCCCTGTTCTGTACAGTTCGCCATAAAGTTGAAGCACCTTTTTACGGTCTTCCTCGTCCGTATACTGCCGGTAATTCATCCCGATTAGTTCCTCTCTGGTATATCTGAGATTTCGGCAGATGATATCGTTCACAAAGGTTAAATTACCGGCAAGGTCGTTCTCAAAATAGCCGTCCTGGAGGTTCTCGATAATGGTTCGGTATCTCTCCTCGCTTCTCCGCAATGTCTCCTCTGCTTGTTTGCGCTCGGTGATATCGCGCGAGATTCCACGAAACCCGATCGGCTTCCCTTCGAGGTCTCTTATAAGAGATACCGAAATTTCAGAAATCAGTTTGGTTCTGTCTCTCCTGATATATTCCACCGCGAATGGCTTAATCGGTTGGCCTGTTCGGTAGAGTTCGCTAAAGTGCTGATACAACTCTTTAGAGGTTTCCTCGCTCGCATACTTCCGGTAGTTCATCCCGATCAATTCCTCTTTGGTATACCCGAGATGTCTGGAGATGACATCATTGACAAAGGTGAAATTACCGGCAAGGTCTACTTCGTAATAACCCTCTTCCATGTTTTTAAGAATGGTTCGGTATTTCTCCTCACTTCTTCGCAGTGCCTCCTCCGTCTGCTTGCGCTCGGTGATGTCCCGAGAAACACCCCGGAATCCGATGGGTTTGCCTTGTGCATCCCGTAGAAGAGATACCGACAGTTCGTAAGTCCCTTTGGTGCCGTCTTTTCTGATATATTCCGACTCTAATGCCTTAACCGGTTCCCCTGTTCTGTAGAGTTCGGTGAATATCTGATGCATTTTCTTAGTGGTTGTTTCATCTTGATACTGTCGGGCGCGCGTCCCGACCAATTCCTCTTTGGTATATCCGAGATGTTTGCAAAGCGCGTCATTAACAAAGGTAAAACGACCGGCAAGGTCAAGCTCATAATAACCCTCCTGCATGTTCTCAATGATGGTTCGGTATTTCTCCTCACTCCGACGCAGTGCCTCCTCCATCTGTTTAGCAAGTAAGGGCATGGTAATGGCCGAGTTTTTGAGGGGTCGAGTTGTTTTCCGATCTGCTAAATGGGTAGCTATTTTCTTTCTCTTTATGTTTTGGATGGGTATATATCTTCCTTTATGTAGCTCGGAAATGACTCTGTTTGGGTCTTTTGCCATGATGGTATAGCCTAACTATGGGTATAGATTTTCCTAAGGATTAGCAAAAAAGCAAGTTTTGTTCCAAGATGCTCC
Source organism: Syntrophaceae bacterium UBA1163 (assembly GCA_002311635.1). GTDB lineage: Bacteria > Desulfobacterota > BSN033 > BSN033 > UBA1163 > UBA1163. The sequence goes on along the minus strand of DBZJ01000009.1, from coordinate 31,777 downwards.
AAATTCTTCACGAAGATACCGATTTTTTTGTAACCCACTGTATTTTAAGGAATGTCTAGATTATGGGAGGTAAGGTATGTAAATGCACTTGAGAGGACATTAGTGGAGAAAGACGGACAAATTATGAAAAATTTACTTAGAAATTGACATTTTTGTAAAAGAGGGGAAAGATGAGACAGGCTGGTTTTTCTTAGGTCCGGCAACGACTTATGATGGGTAATAGATGACTGAAAAAGTAGCCTGTCCCGCTTCAGGCGACGATTCTTCCCTCTTCGATTTCCTTCAGAACAAGGTCCTTTGCTCTCGCCAAATGCATTCGGACGAGCCTTTCTGCCAGCCTTGGATTCTTCTTCTTCATCGCTTCCAACATCTGACGATGGTATTGATTGGTGTGGCTCACTCCATTTTCCGTACGGAGCAGAGCGGACCGATACCGATAAAAATAATCGCGGAAGTTATTAATCATCTCCGCGAGTTTTCTGCTCCTGCAGGATTTATAGAGGAGATCGTAAAAATCGTTGTGAAGCTGGAGGGCCTTATCATCGTCTCCTTTCTCTAAGGCATCTTCCGATTCCTTCAATTTTCTCTCCAGGATAGAAATCTTATCCGGAGCCATATGAACGGTGGCCAAATAAGCAGCATAACTTTCGAGGGCACTCCGAATCCCAAAGATTTCCTCCACGTCCTCTTTGGTGAATTCCCTCACTGCAAAGCCCCCTTTGGGAAGTCGCGTGACTAATTCTTCCCTCTCCAGTTTGTAGAAAGCCTCTCTGACAGGGGTACGGCTGATTCCTACCTGATCGGCCAATTGCTCCTCAATGAGACGCTGCCCGCCCTTCAATTTTCCGTGGAGAATAGATTTTCTTAATGATTGGTAGACTTCTTCCCGTAGGGATTTCTTTTTGCTGGTCTTAAGACCGCCTAAACCGACTTCCATAACGTCCTCCTTTTTCAGTCAAACCTTTGTATACGGCATCCAGAAACACGTTTCTTCATAAGCTAAGGGTTTTGGCTTGTCAAGGGTTCCCGCGGAGTTTTCCAAAAAAAATTGGGATCCTCTGATGGCACCGCTAATCAAGGCTTTCTTTTCTCTTCCGGGAGCGGTGAGCAAGGAAGATGAAGATTGCGATGAGAAAGAAGAAGACCGAGATCAAGATGAAACTCCAATGGTAGGAGCCTGTTAAGTCCTTGGCTTTTCCAACCAGATAGGGTGCAATAAATAAGCCGGTGCTTGAACAGGTGGAGATGACCCCGAATCCCAACCCAACATTTTCTGCCTTTAACATTTCCGGAGGAAGGGAATAAGTAGGAGCGGGAATCATTGCGGAGAAGATTCCCATCAGGATGACGAGAAGCAGAAACAGAGAGCTAAAATTGAAGAATAGTGCCAGAACGGCCAATGCAGCGGCTCCTAATCCAATAAACCATTCCTGATGTTTAAACCGGTCCACCAGATGTCCGATGGGGGTGCTTAGGAAGAGAGAACCTAAAAGAGGAATTCCGATGAGGAGACCGCTCTCTTCAATTGTATAGCCCTTTTGCAAAAACAGGTTGGGCGCGAAAGTGGCAAAGGAGGTGAAAGCAGCATTGTACCAGAGCCAGGAAAGGCCCACCCACCAGATGGGCCATCCCGTCTCTATTACCGACCTATAAATGCTGAGCGGTCTACCTTCCCTCGCCACTGGCGAAGGGGGCAATCGGTAAAGGCTCAAGAAGAGAATGAACGTGATAAACAGAAACAGCCCGGTCAATAAAATAGGAACATGCCATCCCCATCGGCTTCCCATTTCTCCAAAGAGCCCAAAGCAGATCACCGAGCCAAGGGGAACGCCGGTGTTGTAAATGCCCATGGCAAGACCTAATTCCTTGTGACGAAACCATTGAGAGAGCAGCTTGGGGAGGAAAACGGAGAGGGTGAAACCACCGATCCCAGCGATCATTCTTCCTATCCATAGGATGTGCAGATTCATTCCTAATCCCACTAGCAAGGTTCCGCCGATCATTAATAGGAAACAGCCTGCTCCTAAAGACCTCATCCCATACCGGTCTGAAACAAATCCACCTAAAAGCGAGACGAAGATGCCTGGGAGGGAAAAGAGGCTCATCACGAGACCGGATTGGGCGTAAGTTAGATGCAGATCAGAGGTGATCAATGGAAGAAGGGGAGGGATGGATTGGAAGATGAACGTAAAAGCGAGGATGGATAAATAGACGATGATCAGGATGATCCATCGATAGCTTTCCATTTTTTCAGCGCTTTCCAAACGCGGTGTCTCCCTTTAGAGTCAGGGATGTCAGTCAACCAGCGGTCTTCTCTTCCATTGCAGAAAAGATTTTAAGCCAATTTTCTTCGTTATGATATAGCCGGCCAAATCCAACACCTTCTCAGATCGGTCAATGATTGCCGTGTCACTCGAAGCGATTACTCCAGGGAACCCAATCAGAATCTTCTCCGGTACCTTCACTGCCACGGCATCTCCTGGAAGGTTCGCTTGATTCAGTCGATCCCTGATCTCCCGGGCCAATTTACCGCTCATGCTGATCGGTGCATCGAAAAGGAAGAGGGTTTTACGGGGTTTCCACTTCTTTGAGACGTTGAGAACCAATTGGATGGCTGTTTCTGTTACCTTCGATTTCCTAAAACTTCCTGAGAGGCCGGAGATGTCTCTGATAAACCCGTCATCTGCAAGAACCAGAGCACGGCCGGAGAGGGCAGCTTCAATGGTAATCAAGACATTGTGACCATCGATGGCCAAGTCTTTGTTCCGGATACCAGTGATAGGGACAATTCTTTTCCTTCTGGATTTAGAATCGGCACTTGAGAAAACTCCTCGGTGAAGAAGATGCCGTTCATCGAAAGTCAGTCCGAATCGATTCCCGACGAGTTCAAGCGCAGCTTTCCTGGGGTATCGTCGGTTCAGGAGATAACGGAAGTCCTCTGCTGCATTCTGGAGATCTTTAGACTTCGACCTTCTAACGGCGGCCGATTTGTTTCCCGAAAAATTCATGAGAGACATTATAGCCCAAAATTCTGTAAAGGAAATCTGAAAATTGCGATATAATATTAGACACCTTTCGTGCCAATGATAGAGAAATTCGAGATGAATAGTACGGGTCAGGCCTGAGGCAGCGGGCGGGGTGAGGGTGGAACCACCTTCCACTTCCCTCTCCCTTGAGGGGAGAGGGCGGGGTGAGGGTGAACCCGATAAAAGGAAAAGCTCGGGAAAAAACATTCGTTGACAATTCAAAGGGGATATGTGTAAAAATAAAGAAGAAGCGGTGAATAATATATGAACGAGGAGGAATCCCTATGGCAGAAGACGAAATCAAAGTTTATTCGACACCGACGTGACCCTATTGCAAGATGGCGAAAGAGTTTCTTTCGCAAAAGGGCTACAAATTTACAGAGTACGATGTGACCAAAGACCGGGCAGCATTGGACGAGATGGTGAAGATTTCTGGTGCGCGAAGCGTACCGGTGATTACTGCATGCAACGAGGTGATGGTCGGATTTGAGCGGAATCGCCTCGAACAGATGCTCAGCTGCATCAAACAGAGAACAGAGATTTAGGTTGAGGCTGAGGTTAAGATTGAGGGATCTCAGGTTTTAATCTTAATCTTAGCCTAAACCTAAACCTAAACCTTTGTTTCGTTCAGGCGTTGTTTTAGGAACTGCCCTGTGTAGGATTGCGGCGAGGCCATGATCTTTTTGAGATCGCCCTCGGCCACGATCCTTCCTCCTTCTTCCCCTCCTTCAGGGCCCAAATCAATGATATAATCTGCACGTCGGATGAGGTCGAGGTTGTGTTCAATCACGATGATCGAATGGCCTTGGGAAAGAAGTTTCTCAAAGGTCATCAGAAGGAGTTCGACATCGGCCATGTGGAGTCCTGTGGTGGGTTCGTCAAAGATGAAGAGACTCTTCCCCTCATGGCTTTGGCCGATATGCTGAGCCAGTTTCAGACGCTGGGATTCTCCCCCGCTCAGCGTATTGGTGGATTGGCCGAGGGTGAGATAGCCTAAGCCCACGTCTTTCAGGGTTTGAAGTTTTTGCAGAATTCGGTGATGGCTTTCGAAGAAGGCGATTGCATCATCAACGGTCATATTTAGCACTTCTGAAATATTCTTATCTCGGTACTTCACTTTCAGAATCTCAGGCCGGAATCTCTTCCCTTCACACGTTTCACAGGTGATGATGACATCTTCTAAGAATTGCATGTCCAGAACTTGAAACCCCGCGCCCTGGCAGGTTTCACATCGGCCCCCTTCTGTATTGAAAGAGAAATGGCGGGGTTTGAATCCATATCGCTTGGCCTCCCGGGTCTGGGCGAAAAGATCCCGAATCTCGCTGAATACCTTGATATAGGTGGCTGAGTTTGAGCGAAGACTTTTCCCAATGGGCGATTGATCGACCAGGATGAGATCATGGATCTGATCGAGACCTTTGATGGAGTCGAAGGCTCCCTTTTCAAAGCCTGAGCTCCCATTGCCCTTTGCTCCTGAGTATAGAATGTTGTGAACCAAGGTGGTCTTTCCGGCTCCGGAGACGCCCGTGATGCAAACCATTACGCCCAACGGGATTCTCACATCGATTCCTTTAAGGTTGTGCTCCCGTGCATTGTGGATGGAAATCCACCCTTGCGGTTTTCTAAGAGACCTGATTGGATCAGAGGCCGTTCCGTCTCGCAAGTAGCGGGCTGTAATGGAATCCTGGTTTTGCAGAAGGGATTCCAGCCCTCCTTGAAAAACCATAGAGCCTCCCGATCTTCCGGCCCCGGGGCCAAGGTCAATGACCTCATCGGCTGCTCGTATCACATCCGGATCGTGTTCCACTACGACCACTGTATTTCCTCCTTCTCGTAATTTCCGGAGGGACCGAAGGAGGCGATGGGTATCCCTTGCGTGCAGGCCAATGCTCGGCTCATCCAAGACATAGAGAGTTTCAGTCAGAGCGGAGCCGAGCGACCTCGCCAATGTGATGCGCTGATATTCGCCGCTGGAGAGAGTTCTGGTTTGACGGGAAAGGGTTAAGTATCCCAATCCGACATCCACCATGAATCCGATTCGGTCGTTAATCTCTTTAAGCAGGCGCTCTCCAACCTTCTTTTGAAAGTCTTTGATCGGCAGATTCTTGAAGAACATCTGGAGGTCGGAGATAGGCATGTCGCAAAGCTCGGCAATATTTTTCCCCGCCAGTAACACATAGAGTGCTTCTTCTTTTAGTCGGGTATTGTGACAGGTGGGGCAGGGGGTATAGGCCCGGTATTTACTCAGAAAAACCCGGTAGTGAACTTTGTACCGCTTTCCTTCCATCCATTCAAAGAATCCTTTTAAGCCGATGAACTCCCCTTTTCCGTTGACTAAAATCTCTTTCTGTTGAGGGAGAAGTTCTTCAAAGGGTTTTTGGGTTGGAATCTTGTGCCTCCGGCAGGCCGTCCATAGATATTCATAAAGGTCTTCATAAGCCGGCGTGTTCCAGGGAGCAAAGGGTTTTTCTTTCAATGTCTTTTTCGGATCCGGGATCACCTTCTGCCAATCGATCCCAATGATCCTGCCGAAACCCTGGCAGGCGCGGCAGGCGCCGAGAGGGCTGTTAAACGAGAAGAGAAGAGGCTCGGGCTCTGAAAAATTTCGTCCGCAGCGATTACAGGAGAAGCTCCTGTTGAAGGTCATTCTCTTACCCTGTTCAGTGAGCACTTCAATTTTACCATTCCCTACTTGAAACCCTTTCTGAATGGCTTCAGATAGCCTTGATCTTTCCTTCTCTTCTAAGACAAGCCTGTCAATGAGGACGGAGAGAGCTTTCTTCTCCATCACCCTCTCCCCTTGTGGGAGAGGGGAGGAAGAGGGGGAAAACCTTTGTTGAAATTCTGAAGCAGAGAGGCTGGTGAGATCAAGAATTTGGCCTTTCTCGCAAATTCGGTAATATCCATTTTTGATGAGATCTTTTACCTTAAGCTCTCTTTCCTGGCTATCGTCCAGAGAGACCGGGCTGAGGATGAAAATCTTTACTCCTTTAAATTGACTCAAGATCTGTTCTACGACACCCTCCACGGTATCGCCTGAGACTTTGACGTGGCAGTCCGGGCAGAAGACTTCACCGATCTTAGCAAAGAGAAGCCTGAGGTAATCATATATCTCAGAGGCTGTTCCAACCGTGGAGCGAGCATTCTTGACGCTGTTTTTCTGTTCGATGGCGATGGCAGGAGGGATTCCATGGATGGCTTCGACATCAGGCCGGTCCATCTTCTCTAAGAATTGCCGGGCATAAGTGGAGAGGGATTCAATGTAACGTCTCTGGCCTTCTGCGAAGAGTGTGTCGAAAGCGAGGGTTGATTTGCCCGACCCCGAGACGCCTGTGATGACGGTAATCTTTCCCCTGGGAATTTTGCAGTTGATATTCTTGAGGTTGTGGGACTTGGCCCCGATAATCTCTATAAACTTTTCCATCGAATTAATTATAATACATAAGTCCACCATTTCTTCAAACTAATACAAACGCATTAAATATTTTGTAGGGCAACCCTTTAGGGTTGCTTTAAGCAAGGCTAAAGCCTTGCGCTACATGTAAAGTGATTAAACGCGTTTGCATTAGTTGTTGGGACAATTCAATATCTTGGAATTTATTATGACGGCTTTTGATCCACGGGACTTCTCCCGCGGAGAGTGCTCCTTTATTATCCGGAATACAATCGATTGACTTATAGACACCATGTGTAAAAAGTGGTAATAAGGTAGACTTAGGAGGACCGATTGGAAACAAATCGGAACTTCGTCTATTAATTGTTAGAGCCATAGAATGATACATCAAGGATCCGTCAAATGCCCATTGAGTTTTTAGTAGCGTCCGACGGTGTTCACGCGAGGCAGAGCTTTGACCCACCAACTGTCTATTTTGATCACTGGGCAATTCGAGTATTCTCTGACGACCCGGGTATCCAAGATCGGTTTGTGAAAGCCCTCATGTCGAAGGGAGGAACCCTCCTTCTGTCTAATCTTTCGTTGGTCGAGTTCGTCCGCGCTACGGATGCTCGTCATTGCCGCGACACCGAAGCTTTCATCGAGAGGTTGTTACCGAACGTTTTCTTCACAGATTTCGCCCTAGACAAGGTCCTAGAGCAGGAACGAGCTGATTCCAACAACCAGAGGCGGTTTTGGCCGTCCGCTGATCTTCCGACACTCAAGTTCTTCTGTGAGCGTGCGCAAAATGCCCCCTTTGGGTTCACTATGCGCGGCTTCATTTCGGTGGCTTACGAGTATGGGACCGAACTTGTTAAATCGACTGATCGTGTTGCTGTGGAGATTATCAAGCGGATAGAAAGTATCCGCCTAGAACCAAGCTACGTCCGCAAAGCTCGCAATGCAGTTCCAGATGACAGGCGACCAAGAACAAAAGTGATTTTGGGGGAGCTGATACGCGGCTATGTTCTGGACTGCAAAGCACCGATCTCCGAAAACGACGCTATTGACCTTCAGCACGCAGCCATGTCGGTGAATTGCTGCGATTATGTTCTTCTCGACGGCCCCTGGGCGGAGCGTGTCGAAAAGATGAGGCGGCGCATAGCGAAGGCTCGAACTGGAATGCCTATCGCAAAGTGCTTCTCAAGGCGCGGCAACGGGGTCGAGGATTTCTTGGCAGACCTCGAAGCCTTTGTGAAACCTGAGTTGATAGGGGCCGTGGACACATCCCCATGAGGAATCTCTCGACAGTGTCCATGAAAGCTCTAACCCGGCGCTGCAGCCAATCGGCAGGAAACGGCGCCTGCCTCTGGCTGAGCTTTCCGTTAGGTGCAAAGGAGACGACAATGAAAGTCACGAGATTGTTAGCAACCTTTCTGGTCATCCTTTTATTGGTCCCTGCCATTGGGTATGCCCGTGAAATTTCATTATTTGACGACGCTGGTGAAGCGGTCGCGTATATTGATACGGAAGATGAGATGAATATTTATCTATGGAAGGGCGAGCCAGTCGCGTATCTAGACGGAGAATCCATTTATGGGTTTAACGGGAAGCATCTTGGCTGGTTTAAAAAAGGTATAATCTGGGATCACGAGGGCTATGCGGTTGGTTTTATCGAAGGCGCTGTTAATAAGCTTACAAAACTTGAACGTCTAAAGGGATTGCAGAAGTTAACGCCATTAAAATCGCTGCAACAATTGGAACCATTAGAGCCTATGCATAAGAGCCAGTGGGCAAGACTTCCACTAGAGATATTTCTCTCTATGGGAAAAAAATAAAGCACCTAACAAGGCGCTACCGGATCGCCGATAAATCCGGCTCCCGGTGAGCCTTAGCGTTGAGGCTGTAGAAAAAGTCAATCTCGCGCGAAACCAACGAGTGGAAGAAAATGCGACCTCTCAGCATGCTCTGTATGCGACGGTCTCATGCTGAGGAGGGGTCAAGAGACCCCCGAAAACCACCCCCTAAGCGCAGTGAGGGGTTTTTCCCACAGGCTCGTTAGGCGAACGGTAAGTAAATATGCCTAATTTTGATTTCCGAGTTAGATTTCACCTTTCGCAAGATACTCGTATCAACATCGACACAGAAGAGCAAGTGATCTTCGAAGAAGCAGATGGTAAAAAGCTGCGAATCCGGTCAGGTGGAATAGGAAATCCAATAAAAGATTTCCCAGATGCAGCTGTTATAGGCGGCCCGTATTCTTCCGTTGAACAGGCGAAAGAGGCAGTTGAACGGGTAAAAGCAGCTCTCTTGGCTTGGGCGGTTCGACAGAGAGTCGGGATTGATTTCGGTGATGGGCGGTTGCGGGGCGTCGTAACAAGTACCGGAATAAAGATGTTTGAAGAAATGTATAAACGTCCCGTTCGGAATGACGTACACGGTGTAGACATATACGAACACAAAGATGGTATGGTGTTTGTTCGTATGAACGCCCAGTTCACGCTTGGTAAAGATCCAACTACCTTCGTTGGCCAATTTTCTGAAACATTTGGCCAGCACCCCGTTCTGACTGAGAAACAATTATTGGCGTTTGAGCTGTATTGTGCCTCATCCTTTGATGTATCCCTCCGGAGTAGGCTTATCACTCTAGTGACGTCGATTGAGGCTGTACTTGAGCTTGCTGAACGCTCCGAATTGGACAAAGCTATCGTAGAGAATATGTCAGAATTGGTACGGCGCTCTGCCATGTTGGCAGAAACAAAAGAGTCATTCATGGGTAGCCTACAGTGGCTGAAATACGAATCAATAAGGCAAAGTGGCAGAAAGCTCGTGAAGCGCTTATTGGGAAGTCGCGATTACGGGGGAATGTCAGCGGAACGCTTTTTCATCTACTGTTACGATTTACGCAGCCAAATACTTCATACTGGCAAACCAGAGAAGGCATCCATCGACTTGTTAAATGTTACGAATACGCTCCAAGAATTTGTTTCGGCCTTGCTTATTGCATCTCTTGGAATGCTGGTCGTCTAACTACAGGCTGATGCGCGTGTGTGGGTTGGACCAAGGTAAGTGTTTGATACTTATAACTGAATCTCAAAGAAATGACGCTGATTTATTGCCTAGAACTGCGTTTTTAACCGCAGAAATATATCTCTAAGAGGTTCGAGCTGCCGAGGGCTAACCGAAACTACCTCCCTATAATTTTCACCTGCAATGTTTTGCCGTTATTTCTTTAGAGGTTAGACAGACGTCCCCAGATTTTCTTCTTGACTCCCCCCGCAAATTGCCCTAAATTTTTCTAAAAAACGCTGGGAAACATGGTATAATTTAATTGTTTAATGGCTGAATATAGATTTACAGAATATTTTGATAAAGAGGTTTTGAGGAAACGTCCATATCTCAAGAGGGAATGGTGTATTCGCGTCATTGAGAACCCGCTCAAGATCGAACCTCAGGAACCTAAGCGTTTTCGATTTTGGGGTATAATCGATGAACTTGAAGGCCGTGTCTTACGAGTAGTGACTTTGGAAGATAAAAAAACGATTCACAATGCTTTTTTTGACAGGAGGTACAAGCTATGAAACTCAACTATTACCCGGAGACCGATTCCCTGTATATCGATCTCTCGGAGAAAACGAGCGTCGAGAGCAAGGAGATTTCTGAAGGTGTCGTGCTTGATTATGATGCCGAAGGCAATTTGGTGGGTATTGATATTGATAACGCCAGCAAGAAGATTCAATTAAAGGAATTGATTCTTAGCAGACTTCCATCCGACGTTCACACAGTGGCGGCGTAACGAATCAACGGATGCCCGACAGTCCGCCGACCTCATCATAGGGAAGAGTGATGAGGATCAGATCTCAAAAGGAGGACTTTATCAAAAGCTGAGACCAGACCCTGCAAGATTCGGCATTGGCGTTAGGTTTGCGGGCGGCAGGTTGCGCGCGCAGGTTAAGCGAGTCGTTATAAAGAACAAAACATGAAATCAAAAATCGAAGAACTCGTCTCCATCCTAGAGGGTCTATCAAATGGAGAGCTACATGCTTCAGTTGCTCGAAAGAAAATCGAGGCACTCTCAATAGATAACTTAGAGAATGTGCACTCAAATCTATCTCATTATCTGGATGATGAAGACATTCGCGAAAAGGGCTACGTTACTAGCAATTAGAAAATTCAGAGTTGAGAAAATTAATTTATTGGCTCAAAGTTGGAGACCTGGCGAAGGCAAGTAAGATATCATTTCTTACTGAAACATCAGACTTATAACAAGGTGCTTAAGTCGGACACGGCAAAAAAGACTGCCGGAGTGGAGAGGGCCAGACTTCTGCAATCAACAGGACCTTGCCAAAAGCTGAGACCAAATCCTGCCAGGTTTTTTCCTTGGACCATTAATTGCCCTATCTTTAGAAAATGACCAATGGATCAGGAGAGGAGCGAAAAATGAACTTCCTGCTTCAACCTAAAAAATACACAGGCCTCATGGTCGATGAAAATTCGCGGACCATTATGACAAAGACAATCCAATTCTTCGAGAGCATGGGAAAGGCCAGGCTCCTCGATGATTTCAATAAGAAGGTCTGGTACAAGGAGTTTGTCGATTTTATCAAAAAAGAACGGATCTTTTCCAAGTTGCTTACACCCAAGATCTATAGTGACGGTGATCCGGATTGCCGTTGGGATACGGCCCGCAACAACGCCTACAGCGAACTCCTGGCCTTTTATGGCCTGGGTTACTGGTATTGCTTCCAGGTGACCATCCTCGGCTTGGGCCCCATCTGGATGAGTAAGAATGAGAAGGCCAAGCAGAAAGCGGCCAAGCTTCTCAGGGGAGGGGCGATCTTTGCTTTCGGCCTGTCTGAAAGAGCTCACGGCGCCGACATCTACAGTGCGGATACGACACTCACACCAAAAGGAGACGGCACCTGGGTTGCCAATGGAGAGAAATACTATATCGGAAACGGGAACGAGGCTGAGATGGTTTCGACCATGGGCAAAATAAAGGACGGCACAGATGACTATGCCTTTTTCGTCACCAATTACCGCCATAAAGCCTACGAGTTGAAAAAGAACGTCATTTCCCATCAGCAATATGTGTCCAACTTCGCCCTTCATGATTACCCCATCAGGGAAGAAGACCTCCTCTCGCGGGGTTCGGCGGCTTGGGATACCGCTCTGAATACGGTCAATATCGGGAAATTCAATATCGGCCCGGCTTCCATCGGGGTGGCTGAGCATTGTTTTTACGAGGCCATCACCCATGCCTCCAACCGTATCCTCTATGACCGCCGTGTTACCGATATGCCCCATGTGAGAAAAAATTTTATGGACGCCTGGCTCCGCCTGGTAGGGATGAAGCTCTACCAGCGCCGGGCCACCGACTATTTCCGGAATGCCAATGAAAAAGACCGGCGTTATCTCCTTTACAATCCCACGAGCAAGATGAAGGTCACCCTTCAGGCCGAAGAAGTTATCAATCTGCTATGGGATGTCATTGCCGCCAAGGGTTTTGAGAAGGACACCTACTTCTTCACGGGCACCAGCGAAATTCGAGGTCCGTCCAAGCTTGAAGGCACTGTGCATGTCAACATTCAGCTTATCCGCAAGTTCATGAAGAATTATTTTTTCAATCCTGTCGATCATCCTCCGATGCAACCCGACCTTTCGACCAAAGACGATTTGTTCCTGTTCAACCAGGGACCGGCCAAAGGCCTGGGTAATGTCCGGTTTCACGACTATCAATCCACTTTCGATTCGTATAAAGATCTGCCGAATGTGGCGGTTTTCATCAAGCAGATCGAACTCTTCAAGGAGTTCTTGAACAAAGCTTATCCGGATCAGAAGCAGGATATGGATTCTTCCTTCTCGTTACCCCTTGGTGAGATGTTTTCTATTGTGGTCTATGGTCAATTGATTCTTGAACAGTCCGGCATTGAAAATCTGGATAAGGACATCCTCAACCAGATATTCGATTTCATGGTCAGGGACTTCGCCTCATTTGCCCTGCAGATCTACGGCATGAATACGACCAAAGCGGATCAAAGGGACTTTTGCCGGGAGATTATGCTGATCAGGACCGTGGGGGATGACGTGCAGGTTAGCCGTGTCTGGGAGAAATATGTATTTCCTCTGAACGGAGAATATCAGATGAATGATTGAAAAACCCATAAGGAGCTGTCCGGCATTGAGCCTGTAGAAAAAGTCGATCTCACGCAAAACCAGTGAGTTGGAAAGCATGACAGCTTTCAGGATGCTCTGAATACTACGGCCTCGCGCTGGGGAGAGGTGAAAGAGATCCCTGAAAGCCGCTCCCAGATTGTAGTGAGAGGGTTTTTCTAGAGGGTTGTTGTGTACATGGACAACGAAAATGAGAAATGGTATTATGGAGTTGAGGTGACAGAACGTGGCAAATACTTATACGGCAGTTACAAAACAGGATGGCGGATGGTGGATTGGATGGATTGAGGAAGTGCCTGGGGTGAACTGCCAGGAAAGAACACGGGAGAAACTGCTCGACAGCTTGCGTACCACACTCGCTGAGGCCCTCGAATTCAACCGTCAGGAAGCAATTCAGGCCGCGGCTCCCGATTATACCGAGGAACCGGTTACCCTATGAAGCGCACGGAGTTGCTCAAGCACCTGCATGAGCAAGGCTGTGTATTCATTCGCGAAGGCGGGAGTCATTCATGGTGGGGCAACCCGCAGCAGAACCGACGCTCTTCCGTCCCCCGTCACGCCGAGATCAACGACAAGCTCGCCCGGAAGATCTGCAAGGATCTCGGAATCCCTTTCATAAGATAAGCACCGGACTGGTCGCTGCCTTTAGGTGACGGGTTACAGCCTCCGTTGACCTAAAGCGTTCAGCATAGAATATAAGGCGAGGGCAGATATGGCAATTATGAAAAAGGTTAAGCCCAGGGAAGTATTCATTGGAAAATTAAGTCATGGGGGTGACTTGTTGGAAGAAATCACTGATATTTGCCAAAGGGAAAATATTCAGCTTGCGCGTTTCGAGGCGCTGGGTGCAGTTCAGAGGGCCCGCCTTGCATTCTACAACCAGGAAACGCATGAGTATCAATTCTTTGTAATAGATCAGCCGCTTGAAATCACTAAGCTCGTGGGCAACGTCTCACTCAAGGATAACAGTCCCTTTGTCCATGCACACATCACACTGGCGGACAAGAAAGCAAATGCTTACGGGGGCCATCTCGCGTCGGGAACAGTAGTTTTTGCATGTGAGTTCATGCTGGAAGTCTTTGATGGGCCGGTGTTACAGAGGGATTTTGATGAGACGACCGGCTTGTTTCTATGGACGATGCCAGAATGAGGAGGGACGACTAATACTGAAAGTCATTCTTGAAAGAATGGATCATCGCGGCTATTCGGCAAGCTTCAAAGAAAAAGAAATCGTTTTTTTAGCCACCCTGTGTTTATTTCCTTTCAGTTGTCTTCAATTTTATTAAAACCGCATCTGAAAACCCCTTGGCAAATCACTAAATCCATAATATACTTTTAAAATTGCGGAATTTAGAGTGCGGATTGCGGAGTGAGAACCCGAAGTAAGATTCCACGGACACCAGTCACGAATCACGGACACGTATAATGGCGTTAGCGATTGAAGCAGAGGGAATATTCAAGACCTTCCGGTCAGGCTGGTGGAAGAAGCGGGAGAAGGAAGCCCTGAAAGGGGTCGACCTTCGGATCGAAGAAAGGGAGATCTTTGGTATCCTGGGTCCCAATGGTGCTGGTAAGACCACTCTATTGTCGATTCTCTGCACTTTACTCCTCCCTGACCGCGGCAAGGTTCAAATCCTCGGTATGGACGGACTCCACGATGAACATGAAATCAGGAAGAGGGTGAACATAGTAAGCGGAAATGCCAATTTCTTATGGAGTTTGACCGTAAAGGAAAACCTTCACTACTACGGCATGCTCTACGGCCTCACAGGGAGAGAGCGTGAGACAAAGGTTGACACTTTGATCAATCTTTTCAACCTGAGGGAATACCAAAATATCCCTTTTGACGAACTGTCCACCGGGATCAAACAGCGACTCTCCCTTGCGAAATCCCTTATTAACGATCCGGAAGTTCTCTTCCTTGATGAACCCACGGTGGGCCTCGACCCCGATGTCTCCATACGAATTCGAGAAGAGATTCTCTCAATTCATAGGCAAAAGGGGATAACCATCCTTCTCACCACTCATAATATGAAGGAGGCAGAAAATCTCTGCGGTCGCATCGCCTTCCTGAAAGAAGGGAGGATCGTTACCATTGGAACTTCGGAGGCCCTAAAACGAATGGTTCGGATCGGCGATCGGTTAAAGGTTGAATTTAAAGGGAGGATCCAAGAAGACGAATTGCTCCGTGCTGACGGTGTGATTAATTTTACGATTTCCAACTCCCTATGTGAGATCGTAGTAGATGATGGGGAAAGAAGAATGGGAAGCCTGATTGCCTTGCTTTCCCAGAGCGGTGTCGAGATCAAAAAGGTCACCTTAGGACAAACCGATTTGGAGGATGTCTTCATTGAGTTTGCAAAGGGTGAAGAAAACCCTGATCCCGATCGGCGATGAAGCCCTCACCCTTCCCCTCGCCCCGCTGGGGAGAGGGAGGCGGTGAGGGGGAGGAGATTAATCATGAACGGTGCTGAGCTTCTTATAAAGACTGCGATCGAAGCGGGTGTGGAGGTTTGCTTTGCAAACGCCGGAACGACTGAATTGCCGATTGTTACATCGCTCGACAAAACGTCGGGCATCAAGGCTTTCCTGGGGCTCTTCGAGGGCGTCTGTACCGGCGCTGCGGACGGTTACGGACGGATGCTGGATAAACCGGCAATGGTGCTGCTCCATCTGGGTCCTGGTCTCGCCAACGGCATATCGAACCTGCATAACGCACGGCGTGCCAAATCGCCGGTGCTGACCGTGGTCGGCGAGCATGCCACGTGGCACCGGGATGCGGACCCGCCGCTCGCCATGGATATTGAGAGCCTTGCCAGGACGGTCTCAGGGTGGTGGCGAACCAGCAAATCTGCTCCCGAGATTGGGGCGGATGTCTTGGAGGCGATTACGGCCACTCGGCTGGGTCAGGTGGCAACGCTGATCGTGCCTCACGATTATCAACTGGCCGAATGTGGCTCCTCTAATGTGAAGACATCTGACGGACCATTTGATTCTCTTGACTCCCATGCCATTAAGGCGATTGCCTCTCGGTTACGTGGCTCTCGCAAAGTGGCACTTATGCTCGGAGGGAGGGCGCTGCGAAGGCCTGGTCTGGATGCAGCGGTCCGTATTCAGAAGGCGATAGGATGCGATCTCCTTACTCAAACATTTCCCGGATACATGGAGCGTGGCGCGGGGCTGCCCATCGTGGAGCGGCTTCCATATTTTCCAGGGCAGGCGACAGCCGTGATTTCGCGATACCAGGTAGTACTATTCGCGGGAGCCCCGGAACCGGTTGCCTTCTTTGGGTATCCCGGCTTTAGGAGTCGAATTTTGACTGATGAGCAAGAGAGAATGACACTTTGTACGGATCGGCAGAATGTCGTGGGTGCTCTTGAAAACCTTGCCGACGCGTTGGGCGCACCTTCACATCTTCCCATTGGCGACAATCTCCTTGCGGGACAAGAGCGGCAAGCAATACCAGATGGTAAGCTTACGGCCGAAAAGGCTTGTCTTACTTTGGCGGCAATGCAGCCGGAAAACGCGGTCATTATCGATGAATCCGCCACATCGGGGTATCTCTATTTTGCTCCGCCTCCGTGGCTGCCGGCCTACAGCTTCATGACCTTGACGGGCGGGGCGCTCGGGCTGGGCATTCCCTGTGCGACGGGTGCTGCCATCGCTTGTCCCGATCGGCCGGTGATCAACCTGGAGGCGGATGGAAGTGCGATGTACACAGTGCAGGCCCTGTGGACGCAGGCCCGTGAAGGATTAAACGTGACCACCTTGATTTGCTCCAACCGGAGCTACCGCATCCTTCAGGTGGAATTGGTCCATGCGGGCAACACATCGCCTGGCCCGAATGCTCAAGCCCTGACAGAACTAACGAAGCCCCCGATCAATTGGGCAAGAATTGCTCAAGGGTTTGGAATTCCGGGGGTTACTGTCAGCACTGCAGAAGACCTCGCCCAGGAACTGAGCAATGCATTTACCGAGCCGGGGCCTCATCTCATTGAGATGGTATTGCCGTAAGCATTCCTTAGACACATACGACGCGAGTTTTGCGAAGTCCACTTTTTTGAGAATGGGGATGTTATGGATGAATTCAAGTATTGTCCGCTGTGTGGGAAAAGTTTGACGATGAGCACTATGGACGGGAAAGAGGTTCTTTGTTGCGCATCGAGTGACTGCGGTTACGTGTTCTGGGATAATCCCATACCAGTCGTCGCAGCCATCGTCGAAATGGACGGCCAAGTTGTTCTTGCGCGGAATAAGGAATGGCCCGGAAAGATGTTCGGACTCATCACAGGATTTTTGGAAAGAGGGGAAACGCCGGAAACAGCCGTCAAGAGGGAAGTGAAAGAAGAATTAGGGCTCAATTCCGAGATCAAAGAGCTGGTGGGGGTTTATTCTTTTTTTGAGAGGAACCAATTGATCATCGCCTATCACCTCTCTGCAGCCGGGGAGATAAAATTGGGAGATGAATTGGCGGAAGTCAAATCGATCCCCATTGATAAACTAAAGCCGTGGCCGTTTGGAACCGGTCATGCTGTGCGCGATTGGCTGGAAAGGCGCAGCGGGCGCCGATAGAACGATCAGAATTTCAAATACGGTTGGTTGGACTTTGGACCATGTCTTCATTGACTTTGCACCGGAGATTGATCCAGATATGGGCCTTCGTGTTTAAGAATTGGATCATCGCGAAGCGGAATGTCTTTACGATCTTCGAGATCCTTTTCTGGCCTGTCGTTGGGTTCTTTTCCGTAGGGCTTTTGACGAGCTTTCTGGAGCTGGATCCCAACAAAACGGGGTTCATCCTAGTGGGCGTCATCTCCATGAGTGTGATTCAGGTCTGTCAGATTGACGTGGCCTATGTCCTCCTGTATGATCTCTGGTCGAAATCCCTCAAACATACTTTCATCGCCCCCGTGCAATCCTTTCAGCTCATATTGGGTTCCTGGCTAATCGGCGTGATTCGATCCTTCTTCGTATTTTTATTGCTTTCGATTTTCAGCAGTCTTGCCTTTGGGTTCGATCTTTTGCGACCGGGCATTGGTCCTCTCATTCTCTTTCTCTTGGGCCTTTTCCTTACTGCTGCATCCGTGGGCATGAGCGTCTGCATCCTCGTTCTCCTTTTTGGTTATATGGCGGATGTGGCGGCCTGGTCTTTCAGCGGTTTGATTTCCTTGATCTGCGGGATATATTATCCCGTCTTCATCCTCCCCTTCCCCTTTCCGCAGATAGCCCAAGCCATTCCGCTGACGTATTTCTTGGCATACTTTCGTTCCTTTTATGGATTCAACGAAGGGTTTAAGAACGTGTTAGCATGGGGATTCGGCTTAGCGGGCCTTTACGTTGTCGCGGAAGCAATTCTTTTCAAAGCCGTGCTTCACCGTGCAAGAAAGACAGGCGTCCTTATTAAGCTGTCAGAATAACGTCAGCCCTTCATCTCGTGAGCGTTGAATCGTGACTCGTGAATTGTAGTTTCGTCGGCAATAAATGCCGACGCTACCTCTCACCACTCCGACTTCTTAACTTCTTCCCTTGCTCCTCTCACCCATATTCTTATCATTGCCTTTCGAGGAGATCCTTTTTTCTGGGTGACCTGCTCAAGCTTTTGATAAAGACTTTCCGGATCTTCCCTTGCAAGAGCGAAGGTCGATTCAATGCCCACTCTTTCCAATAACCGAAGGTTTTCAACCCCCAGCCCCTTTAACTGAACCAACCGGGCTTCTTCGACCCATTGGACGAGTACTTCCTTCGGAATGAGAAGACGGAGTGCCAGCTCATCCCTCTCGTCTTTCCCTCTGGTTTTTGAGATGAGATCGTCGAGGCTGCTGATTCCGACTTTTGGGAGTTCCCTGCGATATTGAGGTTCAATCCAGTAAGCATCCTCAAGCCTGGGATAATAAGAGTCAACAGTATAGGAGTCAATGGCCCTGAAGATGAGGACAGAAAAACTTGTGATCAGGATGGCTGTCAGGATCGTCGTCAACGGTCGTGTCTTTTTCTCCACATTCACGCGATAAGCGGATTCTTCCCATCCCCTTCCGGATCGAAACAGAGAGATGAACTTATACATCACATAAGCTTGGACGGCAAACGGAGGAAACCCCAGAAAACCCAGGAATGGCATTTCGAACCCTTTCCCATTCTCGAAAAAAGGAACGGTGTAAACCCATTTTGAGAGTGCCCAGAAATTCCAGAACTCCCAGAGAAAGCCGCAGATCAACCCGGCGACGAGCAGGAGGTAGATTTTCCGTGGACTTCCTTCTTCGAGGTCCCTTAGCAGAGATTTTCCGCCAAACCGGTAATTCAAAGGTTCTAAGAGAAAGATGAATCCTACCCAGATGAGGGGAAAGAAGTATTCAGAGACGAGCAGAGAAGACAGAAGGCAAAGGGCTCCCAGGAGAACGAGAACAGAGTGGCCTCCGCCGGAGATCTCCGTCTTTTTGATATTAGATTTTTTAAACAAACCTAAAGATTCCAACAATTCCGTCGTCTCGAACAACCCAGGAAGAACCGTCCCATAGGCAATGGCATAACCACACCATCTCTCCACCACGAAGTGGGGAAGGTTGATATAATACCAATCCTTTAATGAGAGGTTGGCCGCTTCAAAGATCAACCAGATGAAGATCGACCAGGGGATCATCAAGAAGAATTCTTTGGTACGATTGAGGATGAGGGAGTTCCCTTTCAATCGGTAAATGGCTGCATCAACGATGAGGATGTAGGACCACCAGGCAAAGGAATAAAACCAGCTGTAGAACGGATCGAGCTTTTCGAAGAGGAAGATTTCGGAGAGAAGAAGAAGAATGATTCCAAAAATCCCATGAATGGGAAAGGTCTTTTTCATGGAATTCTAATTTAGCACATCCATCGCCTTCAAACAATCGGTAAAAACAGAATCGGGGGATTGAAAAAGGAAGGTTTCTGTTGACATGATAAAAAGGAAAAATTATGAATAGCCTCTCCAGATAAGCGAGGAGTATTTTACATTCGTCATGGAATCTGCTATTCTACGGATGGAGGCGTTCACAGGGCAGAATGACTGGCCAATGATGTGGAAGTATTAAGGAGTGTCCTCTGATGTATCTCAACTTTTATGGCTTCCGGGAAAAGCCTTTCAGCCTGACTCCTGACCCCCGTTTTGTCTTTCTGAGTAAGACGCACAAAGAGGCGTTTGCCCACCTTCTGTACGGTGTCAACCATCGCGTGGGATTCATTGCCCTGACAGGAGAGGTGGGAACCGGGAAAACAACAGTCTTACGTGCACTCCTCAGCCAGCTGGACGCGGATCATCACCGTACAGCCTTGATCTTCAATCCCTGCGTTTCACCAGAGGTGCTTCTTCAGAATATCAACCGCGAATTCGGTATCTCGGCAAACACCCCCAATCACACGAGCTTCCTGGATTCCCTCAATGTGTTTCTTCTCCAGCAGAACGCCGAGGGACGCACGGTCGTCCTGGTCATCGACGAGGCACAAGATTTGGAAGCACCGGTGCTCGAACAGATCCGGCTGATCTCGAACCTGGAGACAGACAGGGAAAAGCTGATACAGATTATCCTGTCGGGGCAGCCGGAGTTCGTTCAGATTCTAAAGAGAAACGAGATGAGGCAACTGAGCCAGCGGATTAATGTGCGATATCATCTGCAGGCCATGGATTTTCAAGACACTGTCCATTACATCAACCACCGGCTCGAGGTGGCAGGAGGAAGGGGTGGAGTTCTCTTCTCCGGGAGGGCATTGAAGCGAATATATAGGTATTCAGGGGGGCTTCCGAGACTGGTCAATGCGGCCTGCGACAGGGCGCTCCTGGCCGGCTACGCAAGGGACACGGCAACGATAGACTCCCGCATTGCTGCGACAGGGATAAGAGACATGAAAAGGAATACGGCGTCTTATACCCGAAGACGACGTCTTATTCTGATCCCGACGTTTGGATTGCTTGCGGCCCTCTTCGCGGCGGGCATCTATTTTAAACCGTATGATTTTACGGCCCCGTTCGATGCCTCCCATCGCATCAAGGCGACAGGAGAACTGACGAATAAAGATCCGGTCCCAACCGGTGAAGAACTTTCTCGCGTCATGGCTGTTGAGCTCGGGAAGGTCACGCAAACGGAAAGCGCCCGGAGGGCCTTTAATATTCTGGCCGGCTCCTGGAATGTTCCACCCTTCTCCGAAGACGGCGATTCGAGCCAGTTCAGCGGAATAGAGCGTGCGGCTTCGGACCGGGGACTTCGTCTGTACAGATTTTCCGGAAACCTGGGCGCCTTACTTCGCATCGATTATCCGGCAGTACTCGAACTGACCGTGCCGGGCATACAAGAAAAACGCTTTGTTTCGCTGGTAGGCATAGAGAACGAACGACTCCTTATCAATCCGCCGATTGCGGGGAGGAAGTCCCTTTCATTCGGGGAGCTTGAAAAGTACTGGTCCGGCCAGGGCTTCCTCCTTTGGAAAGACCCCTTGAACCTTTTAAGGACGACGGCGCCGGGGGCAAATGGATCCCAGATCAAACAGCTTCAGGGCCTCCTCAGAGAGGCAGGGGCCTACGGCAAACCTGTGACCGGCGCTTATGACGGCGAGACTCTTTCGGCCGTCAAGGGGTTCCAGTCGTCAAAGGGAATCGAACACGATGGTATCGTCGGCGGTCAAACACTGATGCTTTTGTATGGTTCCGTGGACCATTTTAAAGTTCCGAAACTCACGGTGGGGCGAAAATGAGCGTGATACTGGATGCCTTAAGAAGGCTGGATCGCGAAAAGTCATCCCGCCGCGGCGGAGCAGCCAATATCGCGGTGGAAATGCTCAGGCCCGACCAGTCGCGCGGCCGGAAAAAAATCGCTCTGTCTGCTACCGCGGTTTCTTTGACGGCTGTAGCTGCTGCTGCCATCACCTATGTCCTGATGTCGGAGCCCGGGTCCCCGCCGAAGCCATCGCCAGCCGTGTCCGCGAGTCATCCTGCACCGATTGAGGAGCCTGCAGCGGCCCCGGTTTCCCGTGAACCGGTCAGCAAGGCCCAAGACGACATAAGCCGGTTACCTCAGAAGATCAAGAGCCCTGTCGTAAGCAAACCCACAGAGAGCTCTTCCGGCGAGAAAAAAGCAGAACGGAATGTCATTTCGGAAGACACTGACACCACCCATGGAAGCGCAAAGAAAGCCTTGGAACACGCTCAAACAGGACCTTCGGCAGCCCCACCTTCGCTTGCGATATCGGCGATCGTCTGGTATGAAGACCCCTCCAAGCGCTTCGCCATGATCAACGGCATGATTTCTACCGAGGGGTCCTTAGTAGAAGGCGTGAAAGTGGAGGAGATCAATCCGACCAGCGTACGCTTCTCGCACAACGGTCAGTATTTTGAAGTCCCCATATCGAAGTAAGTGGCAATCTCCCCCTCTTATTCAAAGTGAATTCTCTTTAATCAATTAACACAAAACCATAACGATTTTGAACATCGTCTTTCGTTTTGAGAACCTCACACGGCAATCCCAAGTTCCTAACGGTCTTATATACATTGATACCGAAGATTGAATCGCAAGGTCTCACCTTATCCGGGGTAGGGCAGGGATTACCTTGCTTAACGGCACACCTCTCGCATAAATGACATGCCCTGATTGCGAAGGCAAAATAGTAACCATCCAGGAAGGCCGCTTTTTCGATGTTAAGGACCGCTTCACTGATCGCCCTCTCATCATGCGAATGGACAAGCAGAATACGACGATATCTTTTGACCATCTCCACTCGTTCCTGATAGATCGTATCTCTGAAGTTGCATTTCATATTTTCCTGAAGAGAATATTCGCATCCCCATCGACATTTCAGGATTGTCCGGATGTCAAAAAAGATCTGCTTTGGCGAGATAATCGTCGCGTCGATCATATGGAGCTCTTTTGCCAATTGAATGTATTTTTCCATCTTTTGCTCCTTTTGCAGGATTCGACTGTGAACAAGAATCGATAGACCGAGTCATTTTATTGCCAAAACAGACCGAAGTCAATTTTAATCAATAGCTGGGCCACCCCGAGTTTTCGTCCCCAACACAGAGGAAACCCTTTAAGCGTTTCGGAGACCGAAGCCAGACTGTTCCAACTTGACTTCTCCAAGTCCTTGATTTATAAGTTTCGAAAAATGACGGGAAGCTGCCTGATGTTTGGGTATTGATCTAAAATCCATTGGCGGTTCGGCATCGAGTCGGCCCAACTCCGACTCAATGCACCATAAGATCGAACATTTTTGAATCTGGCCCCATTCAACAAAGGGGCTTCTTTTTTGCCAGGCCTACCGTATGTATTGGATTTATCTTGCAACGATTGGCGCTTTCTTCTGGTTAGTGATCCTTTTTCTTCCCTGGCGCCCGTGGGATATCCGTGAGGTCATGGATTCTACCCCGGCTTGCCCTGACCTTGATCTGAGTGATATCACCGTGCTCATCCCGGCCCGAAATGAAGCCGAGGTTATTGCAACGACCCTATCCACTCTGAACAACCAGGGGCATGATCTTGCGATGGTCGTTGTGGATGATCGGTCCACGGACGGAACTTTCGCTGTTGCACAGGCTTCGGGCGTACAAAATCTGCGGGTCATCTCCGGCGAACCCCTACCCGCGGAATGGAGCGGAAAGCTTTGGGCACTTGAACAGGGGTTTCGCCATGTGAACACCCCGTTGGCCCTTTTGCTCGATGCTGACATTGAACTACGGCCGGGCATCGTCCAGGCGCTACGACAGAAATTGGAAGAAAACCATCTCCAGCTTGTTTCCGTCATGGCCCATCTGCGTATGGTCAACCTCTGGGAGCGGTTGTTCATGCCGGCCTTCGTCTACTTTTTTAAAATGGTTTATCCTTTTCGTCTGTCCAATTCCAGCTCCACTCGTGTGGCGGCGGCTGCCGGCGGATGTATTTTATTGGAAACCCGGCTGATCGAGGAAATCGGCGGGTTCAAGGCTATCCGCAACGAGTTGATCGATGATTGTGCCTTGGCGAAGCGAGTCAAGGCCCTCGGCTACAGAACATGGATTGGCTTGACGCATTCCGTTCATAGTTTGCGGTCCTATGAAGATTTGGCAGATATTTGGAACATGGTAGCCCGGACGGCTTTTTGCCAGTTGCGTTACTCTGCGATCTTACTGGCAGGGACAACAATAATCATGCTGCTGGTATTCTGGCTGCCAATTGCAGGATTGTTCTTTCCGGCTACCATTGCAAAGATCATTTCCGCTTGTGCCTTAGCGGCAATGATTCTAAGCTATCTGCCAGCCCTTAAGTTCTATGGGCAGTCCAGAAGCTGGGCTTTGCTTCTGCCGCTCATCGCTACTCTCTATCTTGCCATGACCTGGTCGTCGGCCATTCGGTTCTGGGCAGGATCCGGGTCGCCTTGGAAAGGGAGATTCTACAGGCCGGATAAAAAGGTCTAATGATAGCGGAATCGTTTGATTAAAAGGGGTTCATACCATGTCTATCGATCAATATTCTCTCGCGGCAACGAAACGTGCGATCTCTCTGAGCGGATCGGCTTCCGGCCCAAACGGCTTTAAAGCATCGACCGCCATTCTCACCAGTTCTCTGCCCTTCTTCTTCGACTCCTCCAAACCCAGCACAGAAGGGTAAGTCGCTTTCCCCCTAAAAAGATCGCTTCCCGTCTTTTTACCCATCAAGGCCGCCTCTCCCTCGACATTCAGAATATCATCCACGACTTGAAACGCCAACCCTACGCTCTCTCCGTAGCGGGTCAGGGCATTGAGGATTTCTCCTTTTGCGCCCCCCAATTTTGCTCCCACCCGAACCGAAGCCAAGATCATCGCTCCTGTTTTACGCGCATGGATATATTGCACCGTAGGGAGATCCACCCCTTTTCCCTCTGATTCAACGTCCACGACCTGCCCGCCGACCATCCCCGAAACCCCTGCTGCCTGAGCGACTTCGTTGACCAGGTCCAGGATCACCCCGCCGTCACTTGAACGGAAATCTCCCGGAGGCTGGTTTGTCATCAGTCTGAAGGCCTCTGTGAGGAGGCCATCTCCTGCCAAAATAGCGATTGCCTCTCCAAATACTTTGTGACAGGTGGGTTTTCCCCGCCGGTAGTCGTCATTATCGAGGGCCGGGAGATCATCGTGGATCAAAGAGTAGGTATGGATCATCTCCAGGGCGCAGGCAAATGGAAGTATTCTCTCCCCTTTTCCTCCGACGGCCTCAAAGGAAGCGATGGATAAAATGGGACGAATCCGTTTCCCCCCGGCGAAAAGACTGTGCTGGATCGCCTTGTGAAGATTCAATGTGAATTCCTCTTTCTTCGGGAGATATCTCTCCAGAGCGGCATCCACGATCTCCTTTTTCTCCTGTAAGTATCGACGAATATCCATGAGGAGGTATTCTTAGCGCATCCACGCCTGGCGTACCGGACGGGTTCGATGGATCATGATTACTTACTTTCCCGAAGAGCCGGAAGGTTGAGGACCTTCAAGGAACTCCAAAATGGCACGCCTCACTTTATCAAGATCGGCTTTGGTGTTGATGCAGGGCCCGTTGGGACGTTCGTTCAGGATTCCGATCACCGGAATCGGATACGTATCTTGGATGCCAGCGGTCAGATCAAGTTCGCAGGCTACCGCCACAATGGCCTCGGGTCTGTTCTCCAGAACGATTCTCCTGGCCAATGTCCCGCCAGTGGCCACGGCGATCTTCAAATGATATTGGTCAGAGAGTTCAATCAGATCCTTAATCTCACATTTTCCGCAGCCTTTGCAGTTTCTGATATTCCCTGTGATCTTAATCTGGCAGTCAAAATCTTGAATGCAGTGGGGGAGAAGGATCAAAAGTTTGTCGGGCCGGATCCGGCGCCTGTTGGATCGAATGAGGTGATTGTTCAATTCGACGAAAGACTGCTGCACTTTCTCTTTCGGTATCCCGACGAACCTTCCCATCAGGATCATGAGCGGAAAAAGGACTTTTGCCACAACACCCCTTAGCTTGTGAGAGAGAAAGATGTCCTTGCCCCGGAGTATGGTGAAGACAAGGAGGAGACCGCCAAAGGTCATGAGGAAGACCAAAAGGGCGAGGGCGAAGCTGAAGAGAGGCGGCAGGGAGGGATGAATGTTTTTCAACCCAACCATGGGAACATACCAGAGGAGAAAGATGAGAATGAAGAGAATCACACAGGTAAAGACTAACAGTCCGATGAAAATTCTCTTCTGCGGCCTGATCTCCAATGTTATCCTCTCAAATATCCAAATATCAAAATCGGAAATGGACGATCGGGTTTGAAGTGACCCAGAAATATTTTAACAAATTTTGACATCTGGCACCACTAAAATTTGCCGAAGTGCCTCCATCCGAAATATTTCACCGTGACACGCAGGAAAGAGACTGGCGCTGGTTTTTTTTCTTGACATTGGCAATTGAGCGGTATGTATAATAAAATGGTATGTGAAAATTTTCTTGACCGGATGTTTTTGGAATTTCGGACCATTCTCGAGCGGTTACAAGGAGGAGGGCGTCATGGGAGAGGTCTCCAGAGAGACGGCAAGTAAAAGGTATTTGGTTTTCACTTTCGTTGCCTTCATGATGGTTGGGCTATTCGTTTCTTACTCTTACGGGGAGGAGGCCAGCCAGTTCAATTACGGGTTTTCCGCCTTCGGGGGGGGAGGTGACGCCTGGCACGATAAACCCCATTTTGAAGTTTACGGATTTCTCCCCCGTGTTGATTGGAATGTTTACAAGAGCTTGGCTTTAGAGCTTGAAGGAAATTTTTCTTATTGGAACATCGCCGCTCAAGGAGATTTCTACTTTGTGGGCGGAAATATCAACATTCTTTTTAAACCCATCCAACGGAAATGGGGCTCTCTATTTGTGCTCGTTGGAGGAGGGATCGGTTATGACAGTGCCGGCAGCAGAGTGAGCGAGATTGGAAACTCGGGCTGTGGAGGGATTCTTCAGACGGGGGCGGGCATTTTCTATAACCTTGGGAAAGGAGTGGCATTAAGGGCAGAATATCGTTTTTATCATATCTCCGATCCCTTCAGGCATGACAGAGGACTGAATAGCCATAATGGACTCCTGGGGATTTCTTTTTAGAAAGGATTTCAGACTCACTTAGAATATTGGGCAATCTTTTCGTTTAATTTGATGAGGAGGGGATCGAGCCCGTTACTTTTGAGGAAACTCGTGTAGTCTGCCCGCTTCATGGCGAGGTCGCTGACGCCGTCTGCAACAACATTAATGATCCGCCACTGGCTGCCAACCCGGTGCAGCAAGTAATCCAACTGGACCTGTCCGCCATCGGACTTGACGAGTTGGGTCTGGACCAGGACCCGGCCGCCGCTCGCCTCTTTTTCTGAGATCACCTTGAACCGTTCTCCGGAATAGGTATCGAAGTTCGCCGCATAAGTGGCAATGCTGAGCCTATTGAACGTCTCAACGAATTTTGACCTTTGTTCGTTATCAAACGTCTCCCAAAATCTACCCAATACTATTTTGGCGATAAAGGGCATGTCAAAACCGGCCGTGATCACCGGCGCAAGTCGGTCATATCGCCCCTGGTAGCCAATCTCTTTTCCCTCTTTCATAGCGAGGAGGAGTGTCTTGTGTAAGTTTTCAACGACATCGATCGCAGGCTGAGCGCTGACCAGAGGCAATGGCTCGAGCATGGGAACTACCAAGAAAAGAAATACAAATAGACGGACCCGTTTCATACCACCCTTTCGTCCTCACCCGGTAATTCTCGAGCCATTGCGCCATCGGTCCGCGGACCGCGCACATAGACCCAAAGTGCCTTGAAAGGATGTGTGAAAGCGTCATTGACTGCGGTTGGCTCGAAACCGCTATGGAGCATGCAATTGGCACATTTGGGGTTGCGACCGTTGCCGTACTGGCCCCAATTCGTCTCCTCCAGAAGGGTCTTGAAACTCGGGGCATAGCCCTCCTTCGTCAGCAGATAACAAGGTCTCTGCCAGCCAAAGATGTTCCGCGTCGGGTTACCCCAGGGAGTGCACTCATAAGCTTGATTTCCCGCCAGAAAGTCGAGGAATAGAATCGACTGATTAAATTTCCAATTTCGCCCTTTTCTGAGTTTGAGGATATCGCGGAAGAGGCTGATGCTTCGTGCCCTCATCAGGAAAATGTCCTTTTGGGGGGCCTGGGAATATCGGTAAGCAGGCGACACCATCATTCCTTCTACTCCCAAACTCATGACAAAATCGAAAAAACCTGAAATCTCTTGTGCGGCGACGCCCTCATAGAGAGTGCAGTTAATGGTTACCCGAAACCCTTTCCCACAGGCAAGCCTGACGGCTTCTACTGCTGCATCGAATACCCCTTGCCGACAAGCCAAAGCATCGTGCGTCTCCCGATCCCCATCCAGATGGATCGAGAGGCTAAGGTAGGGAGATGGAGTATAGTCTCGGATACGAGTTTTAAGTAATAGGCCATTGGTACAGAGATAGACAAACCTTTTCCTCTTGGTGAGACCCGAGATAATTTGAGGCATCTCTTCATGGATCAGAGGCTCTCCGCCTGCTATGGCCACGATAGGCGCGCCGCATTCATCGGATGCTGACAGACATTCGTCCACACTGAGGCGGCGGTTGAGAATCTCCTCTGGATAGTCGACCCTGCCACAACCGGCGCACTTCAGGTTGCAGCGAAACAAGGGCTCCAACATCAGCACCAGAGGGTAACGCCGTCTCCTGTGAAGC
Organism: Syntrophaceae bacterium UBA1163; assembly: GCA_002311635.1. Taxonomy (GTDB): domain Bacteria; phylum Desulfobacterota; class BSN033; order BSN033; family UBA1163; genus UBA1163. The sequence goes on along the minus strand of DBZJ01000009.1, from coordinate 3,522 downwards.
TTCTGGCTGATCAAGTAGCTCGAAATGCGATATTGCTGAACGAAAGGTACGCCCATGGTCGTTTCCAGCAGTTAACTTTGGGGGAAGAGCGAATCCGGCAGGCGAAAAATCATTTTTTCAGGCTCGCCCTTCATCTCGCTGACCGTGCCGACACCGTAAGCATGCAACCTTTTTAAAACCTTCTGCACCATTTCCTCGGGCGCAGAGGTTCCTGCAGTAATACCAACCCTGGTCTTCTCCGAGAACCAGGAACGGTCGAGATCACCCACATCCTCGATCAAATAAGCAGGCAAGCCGCTGTGTTCACCTACCTCTCGCAGGCGATTCGAATTAGAGCTGTTACGGGCCCCCACCACCAATAATAAATCGACGTCTTTTGCCAATTGCCGGACCGCGTTCTGCCGGCTTTGTGTGGCATAACAAATATCGCTTAACTCAGGACCTTGAATGTTGCACCAGTGCTTTTTTAGGGCATCGATCACTTCACGGGTATCGTCAAGACTGAGCGTCGTTTGAGTGACATAGGCGAGGCGGTTCGGATTTCTCACGTTTAGCCCTTCCACTTCCTCTTTCCTCGAAAGGACGTAAACCGGGCCCTCCACCCAGCCCCGGGTGGCCTCTACCTCCGGATGGCCGGGGTGGCCGATGATGATGACCTCGAAGCCTGACCGGCTGTACCGCTGGGCCTGGAGATGGACCTTGGTCACCAAGGGACAGGTGGCGTCGATGATCTTCAGCTTTCTCTTTTCCGCCTCTTTAACGACGGCGGTAGATACCCCGTGGGCGCTGAAGATGGTCACCGCACCGGCAGGAACGTCGTCGAGCATTTCGATAAAGGAGGCACCCTGGTTCTTCAAATCCTCGACGACACGGTGATTGTGGACGATCTCATGCAACACATGAACCGTTGTGCCGTAAATGTCGAGGGCACGCTCCACGATCTTGATGGCACGAACCACGCCTGCGCAGAATCCACGAGGTTGAGCGAGTGTCACTTGCATTGAGTCTTCCGATATTCTATTAACAAAAATACTTATAGCATATTTACTCAGCAAAATCACTGCCAGGCGCTGCGATTTTATCGGGATGGATAGAAGAATTCGATAAAAACATAAGGCAGAGTTTGACACGATGTTTTTCCGGAATCTTAGGATGATTTCAACCAGCCTATGACCTCAAAACTCTTTATTATTCAACCCTCTCATTACCGATCCAGGTCAGATCTGACCTTGCATAAAGTTAGGAAGAGAAGTTTGGTCGGCTTGACATTACCCTATCTTGCTGCTCTTACCCCACGCGAATGGGACGTACCATTGATCGACGAACAATTAATGGATATCGATTTCAAAGCTCCTGTAGATCTTGTTGCGATCACTTCCTGGACGATTAACTCTTTTCGGGCATACGAGATTGCTGACCAGTATGGAGAGCAGGGAGTCCCTGTGATCATGGGGGGCCCCCACACCTACTTTTATTCAGACGAGGCGGCTGAGCATTGCGATGCGGTGGGCATTGGAGAAGGGGAGAAGATTTGGGCGGTAATGCTTGAAGAGGTCGCCCGAGGCCGATCCAGGAAGATCTATCGAGCTGAGCACCTCCAAGACCTGAAGAACCTTCCGTCGCCACGTTACGATCTCTTGAATCTCCGGAAATATAGTTTGTTTAAGGCTTTTTCAGTCCAATCCTCCCGCGGGTGTCCCTTTAGATGTGAGTTTTGCTCAGGACGTTTTTATCTTGGCCCGAGTTATCGTTATCGTCCGGTTGAGGAAGTGATCGATGAAATTAAAAAAAGCAAAGCCAAGAACATCCTTTTTGCCGATAGCAATTTTGCTGGCAAAATGTCTCATACGATGGAACTAATGGAAGCCCTTATTCCACTGAAGGTACGGTGGTCAACGCTTTGGTCAGCCTATCTGTGCAACAACGAAAAGTTTATGGATCTTGCTAAAAAAAGTGGCCTCCTGCATGTCAATATAGGAATCGAGAGCATCGGCCAGGGTACCCTCTCCGGATTGAACAAGAGAATCAATCAGGTGAAAGATTATAAGAGGATTTTGCACAACTTGCGGAAGAGGGGGATCAGCTATTCTCTGAATTTCATTTTTGGTTGGGATACGGAAAAAGAGAGTGTCTTTGAGTCCAGGCTGGCATTCCTGAAAGAGGAGAAGGTACCTATCGCCTATTTTAATATTTTAACCCCTCATAAGAAGACCCCGCTTTATGAGCGCATGAAGGCGGAGAATGGAATCATCGATCTCGACCATATTTGTAGATGGCCTGGTCTCCATTGTTACATCAGACCAACATATTGCTCCGCACAGGAGCTGGAGCGGTATGTAAAAAAGATATGCCGGGAGTTTTATAGTTATCCTTCGATGTTCGCGCGCCTGCCTTGGCCTGTGACGAAAGCGAACATCGCTTCCTGGATGGTGAATCTTTCGGCAAGAAGCGTGTCCAGGGCAAATAAAGGGATGGAAGATTTCGATAATTATTAAGCGCGAGCAAAAGTACCCATCGGGGGTAGATTCAAATGAATTGAGGGGAAATATTGACAAGTACGCCAAGAAGTTAGATATTTATTAATTAAGTTCATTGTTTAAAAGGGGAAGCTGAAAAAAGATCAAGAATGAGAACCTTGTTGCTTAATCCTCCTTCTTTCGAGAACTTCGATGGCGGAGCTGGGTCGCGTTACCCGGCGAGACGGGAAATTCACTCCTTCTGGTATCCAACGTGGCTTGCCTATCCAGCCGGTTTGATTCGAGACAGTCGGCTTCTTGATGCCCCTTCTCATGGGGTCAAACCGGAAGAGACGGTACGTATTGCTGCCGATTATGATTTCGTGGTCCTCTTCACCTCTACTGCCGGATTTCAAAACGATGTCCGTCTCGCGGAGAAGATAAAGGAAGCCCAACCCTCGACCAAGATTGCTTTTGTCGGCCCGCATGTGACGGTCCTGCCAGAAGAGAGTCTCAATGCCTCATCGACGATCGACTTTGTTGTAAGAAAAGAATTTGACTATGCGGTTGCGGAATTTGCGTGGGGGAAAAGCCTCGAAGAAATTGACGGCATCAGTTTCCGAAAAAATGGTCACATTTTTCATAACCCCGACCGCCCCTTGGTTGAAAACCTTGACGCTTTGCCTTTCGCAGTGGAAATCTTTAGACGCGATCTCGATATTACGAGGTATAATATCCCTTTCTTGTATCACCCTTATCTCTCCTTTTATACTTCTCGGGGGTGCCCAGCGCTCTGCACCTTTTGCCTCTGGCCGCAGACGCTTTCCGGACACGC
>DBZJ01000009.1:0-181 GCA_002311635.1 Syntrophaceae bacterium UBA1163 | reverse complement strand
TGCACCTTTTGCCTCTGGCCGCAAACCATGTGTAGCCATCGTTGGCGTACGCGCAGCAGCGATCATGTGGTTGCGGAGGTGATACGAGCCCAGGAGTTGTTCCCCGAGGTCAAGGAAATATTTTTTGATGATGACACCTTTACCATAGGCAAATCCCGGGTTCTTGAGCTTTGCCAGAAAC
>DBZJ01000134.1 GCA_002311635.1 Syntrophaceae bacterium UBA1163 | reverse complement strand
TACTTAATGCGTTTGTATTAGAATAGCGATGATCGCCTCGACGAATAACATTGCCAAATCAATTCTAGGCACCTCCTGGGGAGTAGGAAGTGTGAGAATCCAATCCCATCTTCTTCCCACCGTAATTCCTCCCTCCGTCATCAATAGAAAAGGGGGATAGATGCACGCGGCAAACAAAAGGACGACAAGAGTAAACCAAAATGCTTTTCTTCTGAAAATGCCTTTCAGCGTCTTAATCCTCTTTCGCTTCCGCAATCAAGGCTGGTTGTGATTCCCTATCATTTGGAAACCCTTGTCAATCAGCGCTTCTGTCTCCTTCCAAAGACGATTCCGGCTTGGACTCCCAAGAAGGGCAACAATAATGGTTGCTTTCTCACGCTCAGCGGCGCCTACGAAACAGTGCCCGGCCGTAAAAGTATAGCCTGTTTTCCCGCCTATCACGCACTCGTCAGACCATAAGAGTTTGTCTGTATTTTTCAGGGACAAGTGTCTCCCGTCTCTGGTCGAGAATTCTGCCACAGGAGTCCCAATGATCTCTCTCAACTTGGGATAGCTCAGTGCGGATACCATAATGGTTGATAAGTCAAAGGCCGTCGTGTATTGGCGGGGACCGGGGAGGCCAGTTGCGTTTATGAATTGAGTATCCTTTGCCCCTAGGACCGCCGTTTTCTGATTCATGAGACAGACAAAGTTTTCCTCAGAACCGGCTACAACCTCTGCCAGAGCAACGGCAGCATCGTTTGCAGATTTTATAAGAGCCGCGTAAAGAAGTTCCTCAACCGTAACTTTATCCCCCTTTTTGAAACCAGCTTTCAAAGGACGAACCCGGGAAGCATTCTTGCTTATCGTTACGACATCGTTGAGGTTCGCTTTCTCTATCACCAGAATCGCTGTCATCAGTTTCGCAGTGCTTGCCGGGGGAAGCCGAAGATCGGGGTTTTTCGCATAGAGGACCCTTCCGGTGGACGCTTCCCTTATCACTGCAGATCGAGCGTCCACCGTCTCGCCAAAGGCGGTTGAGAGGAAAAGCGAGAAAATCGACGCGGAGAATCCCAATGCACGCAAAAGAATCTTTGTAGATCTGCTTTTTGAAAAGGTGGCCCTTAAGGGTGGGTGAGACGCGGGAGGGTGATCACCCGAGGTTTCTCTTTCAGTGCGTGGCCTTGAAGTTGCTCCGTTCACTTTTAAGGGTTTGACTATCTCCCAGAGAGAATAAAGGTCAAATCGACAATGCTAAGAAATTTATAACACATCTTTATCCAAGAAGATAATTTTGACAAAAAGACTTGTCGTCCTCTGATCGGTAAGTCAGAAAAAGGAGAAAGAGGAAGTTTCCTCCCCCTTTCTCCTTTTCTCAAGCGGTGCGCATTCTTACTCCCGCATACCGGGGCAGCCCATGCCTTGGCCATGGCCCGTCTTGAAACCATGACCAGAACCGTGACCCATTCTCCCCATTGCTCCAAACTTCTCAATCTGTTCGGGCGTGAGTGAACTGCGAGCTTCCAATTTATATTGGATAATCTTGTCCTTCATCCGGTTCTTAAGGTCTCTCAACTCCCTTTCTTTGGCCAGAATAGCTTGCGAATCGGCCTTTGGATCGGTCCACAATGAGTTGAATTCCAGCCTTTTGGCCACAAGCGCCCCGATGAGTTGAGCATTTTCCGCTATAAACTTTCGACGCAATTCCTGGAACTTCGTCTTTTGCTCTGGGGTGAGGTTAAGCTTATCCCAGTGTCCCCGGTGTTCCTGACCGTGCATCCATCCAGGGCCATGGCTTGGACCAGCACCCGGATCTAGTGCAAAGACGTACGAGACACCTAAGAACATCACAGCAACCAACGCCAATGCAATCATCGCCTTTTTCATGGACTTTACCTCCTTTTTTTCTTTCGTGGATATACGGAAGCAACTCCTGTGCCAATCCATTCTCACGAGAATTGAAGCAATCTTTCGTGCCGTCCTAAGCCTGATTTATCCAGAATATTTAAACGCTTATTAAGGTCTCAGGTCTTAGGAATAATTCAATTCTCTTAAGGCATCGGACCTTGGAGCTTTGTCTTTTACGGAATATTTTGTCGATCTTTTAAAAGTATTAAAGGCATTCTTCTTAGATTTCGATCAATAGAGAGATTCGACAGGTTTGACGACGAACTCGACAAGAATTGCCGAATGGATGGTTCTTCGGGCTGTTTTTAAAAATAAGGGCAGAGAAAGTTTTTCAACGAGAAAAAGCTAAAAGATAAGGATACTCTCCCTCGGTGGAAGGTGTGCCGAAATCGCTTGAAGAGACCTTCGTGAGAATCTCCATCTATTTTTTCTTTTTCAGTGCATTGATAAATTCATCAATGGATAGGGCCGCAAGTGTGGTGGTATTCAGAGCTCCCCTGGAACCCAATTCCAATGCCACCCTGGCCATCGTCTGGTTATCAGGAGCTTCCAGGATGTTCACGAAGTCATACGCGCCCAAGAGAGCGTACTGGCAAAGAATCTTAACCCCCATCTTCTCCACTTCCTTGTTAACTTGTTTGATCCTGCTCGGCTTCTCTTTGACTGTCTTCCGCCCTTCATCGGTTAGAGTGGTGAGCATGAGATAGACTGGCATAACATCACCTCCTTTATGGTTATAGAAAGAAGACGCTCTTCACAGCACACCTTCCAAGGTTATTATATCATATCCCCCTTTGACACGGTGAGAATAAGAGAGAACCGGGGACCCAGGACGGATGAAATTTCTTGGCTTATCGATTTTCATGTGGTAAAAGAGAATGGTAAATTTCTTCCCGCTGAAAAGGTCCTTTGGAAATACTATGGATGCCTTCGAGAAAAAGGATCCGCGTCTTAAAATTAAGGCAGTCGTCTTCGATTTCGATGGGACCCTCGCTGTCCTCAATATCGATTTTTCTCTCATGAGAGAGCGGATATTCGGTTTAATGAAGGGGTATGGGATTAGCCCTGAGACGATTCAGGAGAAGTATCTGCTTGAGATCACTGACGAGGTCTATCAAGCCCTGCGGGTTAAAAACCCCTCCGCCGCGGGAAAATTTTACCAGGAGTCCCATGCTATTCTCCACGAAGTAGAAATGGGAGCCGCGGAAGAGGGGAGGCTGATTCCGGGGACGGGGGCAACTTTAAAAAAGTTGAGAGGAAAAGGAGTTAAGATCGGGATCATCACGCGGAACTGCGAGGACGCTGTTCGAAAGGTTTTTCCTTCCATCAATGATTTCTGCGATGTCTTCGTTTCGAGAAATTCGGTGAAGAAGGTCAAGCCCCACCCGGACCACTTAATCTACGCGTTAAAAAGGTTGAAGACATCGGGGGAAGACGCCGTGATGGTTGGGGATCATATCATTGACGTTCAGGCAGGAAGACGAGTAGGTATGAAGACCATTGGCGTATTGACAGGAGGGACAAAGAAAGAAGAGTTTGAGAGGGCAGGAGCGGACTACATCCTGAGAGACGCCTCAGAGATTTGTAAGTTACTGGAGGGTTGAAGACATGAAGAAGAAGGTGATGCAAACAGAAAAGGCACCCAGGGCCATTGGTCCATATTCCCAAGCCATCCGGGCAGAAAATTTTCTCTTTCTCTCCGGGCAGATACCCCTCGACCCGAAAACCGGGGAGTTGGTAAGGGGAGATATCCGGCAACAGACTCAGCAGGTTCTGGAAAACATAAAGGGGGTACTGGAGTCTCAAAAGTTGGGAATGGAAGATGTGGTTAAGGTAACTATCTTTTTGAAAAACATCGGGGATTTTAATCAAGTGAATGAAGTTTACGGTACCTACTTTCCATCTTTCCCGCCTGCGAGGTCAACCATAGGGGTAGCTGCACTTCCCAGGGATGCGGATATAGAGATAGAGACAATTGCGCTCATCTAGTCCCCGCTGCTTTCCCAGTTCACTATTTTTCTTTTTCCCTTCAAGGAGGATTTATTTGAAATTCCCTGACCCCGAAGGTTATTCTCCCAACCTGATATTCGTGCCCTAATCTTCAACGGCCTTGAGTCGGGATGAAGCTATTCCGGTCGCCTTACTTATCCTATCGCTGTTGAGATAAGAAGGTTTTTCGAAAATTGTATAGACTTTGAGGGCATTTTATAATATTTTTTGCAGGAAGGTTCGTATGAAGCCCATCGTCGCCATCGTCGGAAGACCTAACGTTGGAAAATCTACCCTGTTCAATCGGATTGTCGGGGGGAAGAAAGCGATCGTCTGGGATGAGCCCGGGGTGACAAGGGATCGGAATTATGCGGATGTAGAGTGGGAGGAAAGCGCCTTCGCGCTGATTGATACCGGCGGGTTTGAGCCCTATTCGAAGGAGCGTCTCTTTATCCAGATGCGTGAACAGTGCCAGTTGGCCATGGAGGAAGCCGATGTGATCCTCTTCACGATGGATGGGAAAGAAGGTCTTGCTCCTTCGGACAAAGATATCGCCAATGTCCTCAGGAAATTGAATAAGCCTGTCTTTTATGTTGTCAACAAGATTGACGGGCCGAGGCATGAGGAGAGGGTCGTCGAATTTTACGCCTTGGGTGTGGAAACAATTTATTCCATTTCGGCAGAACATGGGTATGGCGTGAAGGGATTGATGGACGAGGTCATCAAGGTTCTTCCGAGTTTGCCCGATAAAAAGTGGGATAGGGACGTAACGAAAGTGGCCGTGGTGGGGCGGCCGAATGTCGGGAAATCCTCTTTGATTAACCGCTTATTAGGATATAAAAGGGTCCTTGTAGATGAGGCCCCTGGTACGACCCGTGATGCGATCGATACGCTTTTGGAGAGGGATGGGAGGCGATACGTCCTGGTCGATACAGCGGGTATCCGGAGGAAAAGCCGGATCAGCCTGCGACTCGAAAAATACAGTATCGTCGAAGCACTCCGGACGATCGATCGATCGGACGTGGCCCTGTTATTATTAGATTCGAGGGAAGGGGTGACCGATCAGGACGCCCGCATCGGCGGGGTCATCCAGGAAAAGGGCAAAGGATGCATTCTTGTCGTGAACAAATGGGATCTGGTTGAAAAGAATTCTCAAACCATGGTTCGGTATGAAAGCGAAGTGCGAGAGAGTTTGAAGTATCTCCCTTATGCCCCCCTCCTTTTTATTTCCGCGTTGACAGGTCAACGGGTGAGCAAAGTCCTGGACGTGATAGATCGTGTATCCGATCAAACCCAAAAGCGGGTTTCTACTTCTCCGTTAAACAAGTATTTCGGCAAGTGGGTTGAGGAATTTCCTCCTCCACTTTTTAGAGGCCGGCGTGTGAAGCTGAACTATATCACTCAGGTCTCCACGGCTCCTCCGACCTTTGTCATCTATACCAACATCAAGGAGGGCATTCATTTTTCTTATGAACGTCATTTACTTAACCGGATGAGGGAAACGTTCGGCTTCGAAGGGGTTCCGGTGCGTCTTTTGTTCAGAAAGAAAGGGAAGGGAAGGTGAGATGGGAAACCGGAGGAAACATATCCGACAGCCTTATCCACCCATCACCTGAACAAGAATGTTTCTCTCTCTTCTTCGGTTGTCAAAATCGATGAAAACAATTTGCTGCCATGTTCCCAAGACCAGCCTTCCCTTGATCATCGGGATGGAGAGGGAGGGCTTCATCAGGGCTGCCCTCACATGAGAAAAGCCGTTGCCATCGCCCCAGCGTCTATCATGCTCATAAGGGATGTTGGATGGGACGATCTTCTCCATCGCCTTTTGCAGATCGCTGAGCACGCCCGATTCATATTCGATCGTTGTCAGGGCACCCGTCGATCCCGGACAGAATACGGTGACCAATCCATTTTGGATTTTTGAGCGGCCGAGCACCGCATCGACCTGTTGAGTGACGTCCAAGATATCGCTGAAACCTTTTGTACTCAAAGTAATTGTTTCTGAATAAATCATTTTTCCCCTCCGCCTGAAGCTGTGGAAAAATCCTCGGCCCTTTCAGGATGGCTCTCTTTCTAAACTTTAGAATGCGTATCATCATAGGTGCGCATCCACTCGCAGCAGTAAGCACGCGAAGATACTACAATAAGGCCGGCAGAAGTTATCGCTAAGGGGTTCCGCTCTAAAGTTCTCCAAGAGAACCATCCTTGCGGGCCTTGTTCTGTTTTTGTCGGTTTCTTAATTTTTTCACACCGTCCCTTTCTCCCGAGAAGGAAATTTTTTCTTAAGATGTTTTGGTCATTAGGTAATTGGAGATTATTTGGGATTTGTAGTCTGGTTATTAGGATTTTTCTGGATCCTCCGAAGGACCTTCTTCCAACTCTCTGTTTGGAGGAAGCTGCCCGACACATTCTCCAAGAGTTTTAAAAATATCGCATAGGGCATGGCAAAGGAGAGCGTGTCCTTTTCAACCATGGGTCTTGCAGAGACGTCGAACATTCCGAGAGTAGCGCGGGGCTGTTCCTTTCCAGCTTCCTTCAGGGGATAGGTGAGAATCGTTCCACACCCGGAACCAAAGGGCGCCTGAATAGCGTCCGTGCGCTCCAGGGCATAATTCGTCAGAGTGAAAAGCCCTGAGAGGAGATCAGGCGAAGCGAAGAAAACTACAACTTCCGGTTCCGTACCCTTCTGAGATTGCTCAACGGGCCTGAAGACACAATAGGTTGCCGGTGCTCTTCTGGGGATCATTTTGGTGAAATATTCCCTGGCGCGCTCGGGCGTCTTGATATATCGTTCTCCCTCCATTTCACCCGGAATCCCGCAGGAGAGGAAATATTCGATATTGGGCCTTGGAGATTCAAAAAACCCCATGTAATAAGCGCCTCCGGGACATCCGAAATGGGCCTTGTCGAAATAAACCGTGTTCCCTTTTCTGCTCGCGTTGCGAAGCAGCCCGATCATGCATCCGGATAATCCCTCCTTCGGCGTAACCCCTTCGGGTTTGTCGTTGGTATAATATATTCCCAGCGGCGATTCCGTTAGCCCCAGGGCTTCTCGGAATTGCTTCCACGATTCCTCAGAAAATTGATGCATTCGTTTCCTCCTTTCATTCCTGACCGCATTCGGAAGGGTCGCCCTTCAACTTAGACAAGGCGTGGGGAAGGGCAGCCAGGATCACGCTCAAGTTCTCTCTCACGCTCTTAGGACTTCCTGGCAGATTTATAATCAGGGTGGAACCCCGGATGCCGGTGACGGCTCGCGAAATCATCGCATGGGGGGTCTTTTTTAAACTTTCAGCCCTCATGGCTTCTGAAAAACCCGGGACTTCTTTATCAATGACCTTCAATGTCGCATCGGGCGTCACGTCTCTGAGGCTCAATCCTGTGCCCCCTGTTGTGAGAATCAAGTCTGCCTTTAATTGGTCGGAGCTTTTCCTTAAAGCTTCAACGATCCTTTCTTTCTCGTCAGGTATGATTTCGTAATGTATAATTTCAGCAGGTAAGTCCCTTATCATTTCCTTGATGATTGGGCCGCTCGAATCTTCCCGTTCGCCTTTCGAGCCACGATCACTGATGGTCAGTATTGCTACCTTAAACATAAACACCTCATCGATCATTGACCATTGGTCATTGCCCATTGATTATTGAGCAGTGATTATTTCATCTCCTACTTTCACTTCTCCTTCACTGATCACTTCCGCGAAGATCCCTTCCTTGGGCATCACACAATCCCCCGCCTGGTAATAAATGGCACAGCGCGTATGGCATTCCTTTCCGATTTGAGTGACACGGAGGACGACCGCATCTCCGATTCGAATTTCTGTTCCAATGGGGAGGTGAACAAGATCGATACCTTGCGTGGTAATATTTTCAGCAAAATCACCGCAACCAACCTTTAGGCCCTTCTCCCTCATCTTCTCGATGGATTCATTTGCCAAAAGACTGACCTGCCGGTGCCAGGGACCTGCATGGGCATCCCCTTTTAAACCGAAGTCCCTCAATAGAGCACACGAATGGACATTGGTCTTCTTCGTCCCTTTGTTTTCGCTGATATTGACGGCTAAAACTCTGCCTTTCATGGTTTCCTTCATTTCATTGTACCCCTTAAAGGTGAACTTTGCTTTAATTGCTGCCGTCCAACCGGCATAGCGCATAGCGCATGGCGAAAAATAAAAAATCTCGAACCGCCGGCAATAAAGCGCTAATAACTGGGCGCTATGCGCTCTGCGCTTTGCGCTTAGCGGTGTAGGTTTCGCTTTTTCCCCCGGTTTTCTTAACGAGATGGATATCCGATATCACCATTCCCCGGTCAATGGCCTTGCACATATCGTACAGGGTGAGACCGGCAGCGGCCACAGCGGCGAATCCTTCCATCTCAACGCCTGTCCGGGCTTTAATCTTAACCGTGGCTTCAATATCGACTCGACTCTCTTTTTCAAAAGGATAAAAATTGATCTCTACGTGAGAGAGATTGAGTGGGTGGCACATGGGAATGATTTCCGGGGTTCTTTTCGCCGCCATGATTCCAGCAACCTTGGCCACGGCAAAAACATCTCCCTTTGCAATCTTGCCTGACATTATCTGTTTGAAAGTCTTTGGATTCATGAAGACAGACCCTCGAACAATTGCTTCCCGTACAGTCTCCGCCTTCTTACTGACATCGACCATCTTAGCCCGGCCTGATTTGTCGAAGTGGGTCAGCTTAGACATTTTGCTCCCTCTCTGCAATATTCAACGGTAGATTAAATCCAAATAACCAAATCCCAAGCTCCAAACAAATTCCAATTTTCCAACGTCCAATTAACCAAAACCGCCATTCGCCTTATTCGAATTTCGGTCATTGAGATTTGCTCATTGTTTGGAATTTGGTGCTTGAAATTTGAATTTTACCCCTTATCCTCCGATCGCTGACATATTCCTCTGACATTTCTTAAACTGCGGTGTGTGGATGGAATGCCTCTGCGGTTTTTTTCTGAGGGCGACGAGAAGGCGTTCCTTTAGATCCTGATCAGATCCCCCCGTTCTCAGAAGTTCCTTGACATCAATCTCCTCATCAGAGAAGAGGCAAGTTCGGATTTTGCCGTCAGGGGTCAGTCGAAGGCGGTTGCAATCCTCACAGAAATGACTGGTTATCGCCCCGATCAATCCGATTTCTCCAAGAGCCCCTTCAATTCGGAATCTCTTTGCCGGACCATCCCATCGGTCCGAAGGAATTGGAATTAGCTTGCCAATACTTTCAAGACGGGCCTTGATCCGGGGAATGGTTAAGAGGTTACTTTCTTTCCACTCCTCCCCGTTGCCTGAAGGCATATATTCGATATACCGAATGATGAGAGGGAGATGGAGGGTCAATGTCGCAAAGGATTCGATTTCATCATCATTCAACCCCTGGATGGCAACCATATTGATTTTGATGGGGGAAAGCCCGACTCTCGACGCCTCTTCTATTCCTGCCCACACCCTGTCATAATTATCCCTTCGAGTAATTTGGCAGAATCTCTCTTTCCTCAAGGAATCCAGACTGATGTTGATCCTTTTTAAGCCGGCCTTTTTAAGGTCATGAGCAAATTCTTTCAAAAGGATTCCATTTGTAGTAAGACTCAAATCTCTTATTTCTTCAATCTGAGACAAATGGAAGAGGAAATCCACAATCCCTTTTCTGACCAGCGGCTCTCCCCCGGTTAACCTTACCTTAGAGATCCCTTCTGTAGCAAAGACACGGACTATCCTTAATATCTCCTCGTAAGTCAGAATTTCTTCGTGAGGTATCAGGGGAATTCCTTCTTCCGGCATACAATAACGGCATCTCAGATTGCATCGGTCCGTTATGGAGATCCGGAGGTAGTTTATTTTTCGTCTGAAAGGGTCGAGCAGCATTTTTGCCATTTCAAATCCCCCTCACCCCCACCCTCCTCCCTGGGGGGAAAGAAGATGGGTGAGGGGAAATTAAAAAGGCCAATACCCATGTTTGAGGTATTGGCCACGTGGAATTCATTATCCATCTCCTTTCCGAATGCGGGAGGTATAGCCGTTTCCAGCTATGCCCTAATGGCCAATTTCCGTATCCCGCTCCCTCCACGTTCTCCCCTCAGAGGGAGAGAGGTTACATGAGGGGCAAGATTTAGGAAAAAAGCTCGGAGACTGCACTCAGTGTATATGTAATCGATTTGGTGAGGAAAGTCAATCCTCGGTTTGTCTCATATCCCTATTTCCACTTGACACTTCTTCAAATTGATAATAATAACAATCGTAGTATATGTAATAAAAAAACGGAACCATTTTAACCGGAACGTGATCCCCAAGTCCCGCCCTGAGAGCGGGAGCTGACCAGACCTAAAGTGGAATAGGTATCGGCATCATGTGGCTTGCTATCATCGTCATTTCTCTTACCCTATTCTTTGCGTTCTCCAATGGTTTTCATGATGCGGCGAATGTCGTGTCAACGATTATTATGACCAGGGCCATTTCACCAAGAAAAGCCCTTCTGATGGCAGCGGCCTGTGAATTTATTGCCCCCTTTTTCATAGGAAGCGCCGTGGCTAAGACAATAGGAGAAAATATTGTCAGCCTTCCCGCTTACGATCCAAACGCTTTAAATGTCTCCGTTGCTTTTCTGGTTGCTGCCCTCGTTGGAGCGGTTCTGTGGAACCTGATTACCTGGCTCTTTAGTTTCCCCTCGAGCTCTTCACATGCCTTGATCGGAGGAATGGTAGGAGCTGTGTTGGTCGCTTACGGGCCGCACAAAATTCTGTGGGGAGGAGTCCTTTATGTTGTCGCTTCCCTTGTAGTTTCCCCTTTGATAGGCCTGACTTTTGGGATGTTATTTCTGAAGATGACTCTCCATATCTTTCGGCATGCCACCCCCAGGGTAAATTACTACTTCAGCCGGATGCAGATTCCTTCTTCCGTAGCCCTCGCCCTAAGCCATGGTTCGAATGATGTGCAGAAATCGATTGGTTTGATCGCATTGTCTTTTGTCATCCTTGGGTTTTCGACTGGCTTTCATGTTCCCCTGTGGGTGATCGCAAGTTGCGGCGCAGCGACCGCTTTTGGGACAGCGACCGGAGGACGGCGAATCATCAGGACCATGGGGTCAGGAATTTACCGGTTGAGATCTGTTCATGCTTTCTGTGCTCAGACTTCTTCGGCGATGGTCATTTTAGGAGCGGCGTTGGTGGGAGGTCCGGTGTCCACGACGCACGTCGTGTCCTCCAGCATCATGGGCGTTGGAGCGGGTCAGAGGATCTCAGCCGTTCGGTGGGGAGTGGCGAAAAATATCCTGCTGGCCTGGTTGATCACTATCCCGGCCTCTGCGTTGATGGCAGGGTTAAGCTTCTATTTGGTTCAAAAGATTCTCTTTTACGTCCAGAGAGGATAGGAGAAAGGGTGGCGGGAAATGTTTAAAGGATTTATTTTTGACTTAGATGGGACGATCTATCGAGGCGATCAACTCATCCCCGGCGCAGAGAGAGTGGTCCGGCGGCTCCGGGAAAACCGGAGGAAAGTTGTTTTCCTTTCCAATAAGCCTCTCCAGACCCGTGACGATTATGCCTCAAAATTGACGCGGCTGGGTATTCCCACACAGCCTGACGAGGTGATCAATTCCACCTTTGTCATGACGCATTATCTCAAAAAGAATGCTCCCCAGGCGAGGCTTTTTGTCGTAGGAGAAACCCCATTTATCGAAGAATTGAAAGGGGCTGGTTTCGCGATCACTGAGGAGCCACAGGAGATCGATTACGTCGTCGTCGCTTTTGATCGAACCTTCGATTACCGGAAGCTGAATATTTCCTTTCAGGCAATCAAGAGGTTCGGAGCCCATTTCGTCGCCACCAACCCCGATCGGACTTGTCCGGTCGGAGGAGGGGAGGTTCCAGATTGCGCGGGGATGATTGCCGCTATTGAAGCTGTGACAGAAAAGAAAGTGGAGGTCGTTGTCGGGAAACCTTCTCCCATCATGATTCAAGCGGCGCTGGAAGTGATGAGATTGATGCCTGAAAATTGTATCCTCATTGGAGACCGCCTGGAGACCGATATCAGAATGGGGAAAGATTCGGGAATGGCTACCGGCATTGTTTTGACGGGTGTCACCGACGAAAAGACGCTCGAGGAATACAAACACACTTCCTTCCAACCCGACTTTGTCTTTCAAAGTATCGCGGATGTTGAAAACCTATTGATAGGGTGATGGGAAGACACGGAGACACGGGGACGCGGAGAGAAGAATCACCGTGTCATTGCATCCCTTAAGATTTGGATGGGATGGAGAACCTTCAGCCCGGTGAGATGGCGGATTTGCATGCGACAGCCCTCACAGTCGGAAAGTACGATCTCAGGTTTTAGACGATCAATCGCCTCTGCCAAATCTCTTCCGATCTCTTCCGAGATTTCGTATTTTTCTTTCTTGAAACCGAAGGTCCCGCCCAGGCCGCAACAGTCTGCCGCAATATAGTCCACTTTGAAACCCGGGATGAGCTGCAGGATGTCGAAAGCCGGAAAACCGATTCCGAGGGACTTTAGATGGCAAGGGGCGAAATATGCCGCCCGAAGAGAAGATTTCCTGAAATCCGTATTCAGATTTCCCCCTTCTTTCAAATTTCTCAAGAACTCGAATATGTCGAATGTGTGTTGTGCAACTTCCTCCGATCCCGGGATGTTTAACAAATTGCTGTACTCGTGTTTGATCATGTGTCCGCAACTGGTCGAAGAGAATACGATATCAAGACCCGAGCGAACAGAATTGAGAAGCGAAGGGACATTCCATAATCCCAGCTTTCTTGCCCCTTTGAAATCCCCGTTGCCGAGCATCGGGATGCCACAACATCGCTGGGATGGAAGGGTGACCTCGAACCCGTTGGCCTCGAGAACTTCAACGGTGGCCTTGGCGACATCGACCTCGTTCGTATTGGTATAGCAGCCGTAAAAATAGGCCATCTTTTTATGGCTGTTGAAATGGTGTGCCTTAAACCACTGCCTGAACGTTGGAGATTCATAACGCGGGAGTTTCCTTCGCCTGTCAATCTTAAGCAAGGAATCCGCAAGCCATCTGATCGTCCCGCTTTTCAGGAGAAGATTAGCGATAGGAGAGAAGAGACTTCCTAGGGGGCTGAAAAGATAGGTGTGGGTGAGGAGCCAGTCGCGAAAGGGTCTTCCCTTCTCATCTGTGTACTTTGCCTTGGCGATGAGATTCAACTCCGAGATGTTTACTCCGGAGGCGCAGGCCATGTCACAGAGATGACAGCCGATGCAGAGGTCAATCCATTGATCCACAGACGGCTCGCCCGGGGTCCGAAATCGCTCAGCACCCGGACCCGCCTGTTTCGGCCCCGGAAATTTCGGGCTAACCCGCGAAACCGGGCAGACAGCCGTGCAGGCGGCGCAGCGGATACAAACATCCGAATTGGTCTTAGGCCATGGTTTTTCCATAAGTGAAATACCAATCTATATCATATAGCCACACTCTTCAGGTTGCGTTATGTTCACGCGGGCTAAGGCCCGCGGCTACTGTCCTCATCATTTGAAACTCCAAATTCCAAACTACAAATCCCAAAAAAATCTCAATTCCTGATTCTCAATGACCAAAACTATTATGGGTTTGATATTTGAATTTGGAACATTGGGGTTTATTTGGTATTTGGTGTTTGGATTTCGGTGCTTTCATACGGCTATCCCCTCTGCCCTTGCCCGATGCATTATTTTTCAAGTGCATGTTTCGCAGCGGCGTATCCTGTGGCAATTTCGATCCCTTCCCTCGATTTTTCGTCGATACAGTGATGGTGGGCTAAGATGGAGCCGGCCGTCCATACATTTTCTAAGATCATGTTTCCACCTGCGTCAACCGGCTGAAAGGACGCATCGGTTAAGATGCCGGCACCGTGAATTGGATGCGGAAGGTCGCTGGAAAAAGAATCTCCAAACCAATTTTCTCGCGATCGGGGTTGAGAAAGGGGTAAATTAAATACCGGCTCGACGACCTTCTCATCATCGGCCTTCAAACCTCCACCGATAAACCGTCCGGTGGCCAGGATATATCGGTCGGCAGAGTAGGAGGTGATGACAGGGGGGTGAAGTACTTCAATCCTCTCGCAACGTTTCCCTTTCAGGGCTGCCTTTGAAACGGAATAGCCTAAAAGAAAAGTGACACCTTTCCGGATCAGCCATTCTTTAAATCGGTTGAAGATTCTCATCCCCGGGATGGATGGAGGGAGGATCGGGATTTCAAAAACCTTCGCGCCAATGATTCCCTCTAAATCATCCTTGACCCGAGCGGGGTCGTGTGTCCCCATAATGGCAGGAAGACCGATCCGGGTTTCACCCTGGAGTTGTTTTTTAATCTCTCTGCCTGTGTTTTCTCTAAAAGATTTCATCTCCATCAGCCTTGCCAGGGCAGTGGCAGTAGGCTCCTGGGAAAGGAGATCGGGAAGTTCAAGGTTGATCCCACGACACCTTAGCTGGTCCGCCACATAATGCGCATAGAAATCCTTGAAGCCTTTAAACCCGACGATGAGTTCGCGCCCCTCGTCGACTGAGATTCCCCCAACCATAGTGGTGGGGATGAGAAAGGTGGGTCGAAGGGTTCCTGCGCCCGTCGGAAGGAGGCAGTTCCTATTGTCAATCGTTTGAAAAGAATAAGGCAGCGGAAAGAGGGAAAGAAAAGAAGAGAGGGCTTCCTCAACGTTCTTTAGGCCGACTTTGGAATAAGGATGCAACGGATGGCCTTCGATCCACTGGGAAAGGGCGTCTGTCATCTTCATCGCTGTCGGAGATTGCCCCAACACATCGATCGTGTTTGAAAAGAGGCAGAGAGAACCCATCCCCTTTCCAACGATGAGGACTTTCTGGCCGTCGGCTGCAGCCGTCTTAGCTGCCATCAGCCCTGAAAGTCCCATTCCTATGACGATGAGATCGTAATGCATGGGTTATACCTTTAAGGGTTCTAGGATTCAAGAGTTCATGGGTTCAAGGGAGTATGTTTACTCGGATCCTCGACCCCTCGACTCCTTAGCACCTAGAAATTGAAAATTCCCTTATAAATATATTCAATCAATTCTTCTTCTTTGACAGCTGCCCCCCAGAGGATCGGACGGATTCCCTTCCATCGCTCCTCGAGGAAACCCTTCAATATTTTGTTGGAATCTCCCTGAAGCATTTTTGAATCGTGAAGGACTCCCAAAAGGCGGTAGACACAAAAACCTCCCTGGCACGTCCCTTTGGCGAGACGTGTCCGATGAAGGATGTCTTGAAAGTCTCTCAGTTTCTCGGTCCCCAAAAGCTCTTCGACTTCCTTCCTTGGAACCAGTTCACAGTCGCAGACGATCTCGCCTCGGGCTGCTGAGAATTGCTTGAATCGTTCCCTCAAGCCGGCGGGCCTACTCGCACCGGGAAGTGGGTTCGAGTGAGTCGAACAGGCCGTATTCCTTCCCATCTTTTGGCAGATAAGATCAGAAGTTCTCTCGGCCATCAACCGGTAGGTCACCAATTTGCCGCCCGTAATGGTAATCAGGTTTTGTAGCCCGTCTCTCTTCGCATGGTCAATCAGCACGAACCCCCGGCTGATAGCACGATCATCCCCTTTTTCTTCAGAAAGAAAGAGCGGCCGGATGCCTGCATAGGCCCGGATGAACCGGGTCTCTCTGATGGCAGGGATCATCTTCGATCCCTCCTGAACCAATAGAGAGACCTCGTCAGGAGTGACTTCGAAATGTTCAACGTCTTCCAAACGGATGGAAGTGGTTCCAAGAATGGATACGGTATCGTTCGGGACCACGATATCTGCATCGGAAGGAGGGCGGCAGCGATTGATCACGCCATGGTTGAGCCTGGTATTGGTGATCAGCATTGACCCCTTGGAGAGGGCCATGCCGATACGAAGGCCGACGAGTTTCAGGATCTGATTTGCCCAGGCTCCGGTGGCATTAACGAAGTAGGAAGCTTCAATGGTATATTCCTCACCTCGGATGCGATCTTTTGTCTTTGCCCCCTTTACCCTATCCCCATCCAGAATGAGAGAAGTAACTTCTGAATGAAGCAGAATTTTCACACCATGTAGCTCCGCATCTCTGGCATTTTCTAAGACAAGAGTGAAGGGATCGATTGCCCCATCCGGCACCTTCACGGCGCTGAGAAGGTTGGGATTGAGTTCGGGCTCCAGCGAGAGAACCTCGTCTCGATTAAGGAGGGTGGTTTGAATTCCAACCTTTTCGCAGGCTTGAAGAAATTTATCTCTGAAGGCGAGGCCGTCCTCAGGGAGAGAGACGAAAAAACCGTCTGTCTCTTCGATACAGTGAGGAGCAATCTTTCTGAGAATCCCGTTCTCGGTGATGCATTCGCGTGAGGCCTCGGGGTCTGCGACCGCATATCTTCCGCCGCTGTGAAAAAGCCCGTGATTTCGGCCCGAGGCACCGGAAGCCAGGTCTCCTTTTTCAATCAGAACACAAGGGATCCCTCTCAATGCCAAATCCCTGCAGATTCCGGCACCGGTCGCACCGCCTCCGACGATCAACACTTCTGTTTTGATATCCATTAAGCCCTTTTACCGTATAACATTATAACAGAAATACTCGCCAAATCGGTAGGTCGTTAATCACCGAATGGTTTCAGGACTTGACTTTCGAACACAATGAAATAAAATGGGATCGTTCCAAATAGTTATGCCGAAAGAAGGTCTTTTCTACCCCAGCGATGAGAGGGAGACCCTTTGAAGAAGTCGATGGGAGTTGTGGATGATTGAGATTTTAAAGGACAGACACCATTTCCTCGATTGGGTCCAAGTGGGTTTTATCCTCACCGACGCTCACTCCAAAATCCTTTACACCAACCGGTATACCGAGCACCTCTTCGGTTATTCGAAGGAAGAGATGGAGGGGAAACGAATTAGGATCTTGTTCTTGGAAGAGGACCTCGTCTCTTTCGTCCCTAACATCATCTACCTCGCGCTTTACGAAAATGGTTTTGACGGGGAGGCACTTTTGAGGCGGAAGAATGGGACGAGGGTTTTCGTTCACCTCTACACCGCCACGTTTAAAGAGGAGGGGGAGGTCTTCCTCTCATTTTGTTTTCAAGAGATTCAACGACTGAAGATGCTGGAGAAGGAAAGATTGGAGATGGAGCGCCGGGCGAGCCTTGGCATGATGCTGGAGGGAATTTCCCATCAGATTCGGAATCCCGTTGCTGCTATTGGAGGATATACACAACGCCTTGTCAAGACATCCACTGCCTCACCCAAAGGCAAATCCTATCTTCATCAAATTCTTCACGAGACGAAAAGGCTCGAAACCATGATTCGAAGGCTGGAGGAGTATATCCTGATACCGAAGCCTACTTTTCGAAAGGAAAAAATCGAAGAGGTAGTTGAGGCCGTTCTACGGACATTTTCAAAGGAAGCCACGGAAAAAGGCGTCTCCATCAATCTGGAAACCAGGGCTTTAGAAGGGGAAGGAGATTGCTTCATGGACAGGGGTTTGATCGCGAAGGCCATTTCTTATATCCTGGAAAACAGCCTTGAAGCAGTTGGACGGCTACCGATGGGAAAAAAGGCGGAGACTGTGAGGGTTTCTCTTTTCGGAGATGGGGGAAACATAGGGGTTTCAGTCTCTGATAAAGGGGAAGGAATTGCTAAAAAGAACATCGACCGAGTATTTGAGCCTTTTTTTTCCACACGGCCGGACCGAGTGGGTTTAGGATTAACCTTCGTCAAAAGAGTGGTGGAAGAACAAGGAGGGAGCATTCGAGTGGAGAGCCGTTTGAAGAAAGGGACCACCGTCACACTCATTTTCCCGAAGGACCGGCGTCGGATAGTCCGCCGTGGAGAAATTTTCTCAAAGGCCGTGTGGAAAGATATAGACTAACGAAAACATTAAAAACGATAAGCAGGGAAAAGGTTGATTCTAAATTCTATTCTCATTCGGCTCG
>DBZJ01000116.1 GCA_002311635.1 Syntrophaceae bacterium UBA1163 | reverse complement strand
ACGATTCCGGGAGGTTCGAAGAAGAAGCCGACCCATGGGGACCTTCAGTGATCGAACCAGTATGGAACGAATTCTGTATTCAGTCTTTACTTACGAGAATCTTAAACAAGGAACAGCTACCCCATTTCTTTTGCTGACACAAAACAATTGACATTACCTTTCCCCCCGTTAGAAACGATGTCCCGCTGCTCTGTCCTGTATCCCGCGAAACGCGGGACGGTACAAGACTCTGCAGGGGTTAAGTCTCAGAATAATTCCGGCGGGACTTGATGCCCAGCTCGAATTTCTAACGGGGTTCAGTCCGGGCGATCGTGCATAGCTTTATATTCAACGCCTCGATTAAGTCCCCCGGCGAAACAAAAATCTGGGAACCCCGGACCCCGGCGCTGATCGAGATAAACGGAAACGTCACGGCACTCTCGTCCAAGAAGACAGGATACCGTTTTTTTCCCCCTACCGGTGAGACGCCTCCCCGGATATAGCCCGTGATTTGCTGAATCTCCTTCACATGGACCATTTCCACCTTTTTATCTCCACTGACCGCAGCCATCGCCTTCAAATCGAGCTCCGAATTCCCTGGAATGCAAGCCATGAGTACCCCTGTTTTGTCACCCCGGGCGACGAGCGTTTTAAATACTTGTCCCGGTGGCAGGTTCACTTTCCTTGCGACACTTTCGGCGCTCAGGTCCGACTCGTCGATCTCATACTCCACAAGTTTGTAGTCAATGTTTAAACTATCTAACAACCTTGCCGCATTCGTTTTCTTCATTAAGAAACTCTGTGTATTCCATTTTAAAACTAGTTTCCCTGTAGCTGTGGGCAGCTACTGTTGTGTGCTAAGAGTCCCTTTATTTTGCTTGTCATTCTGGACTTGATTAAGCCTGCCCCGTGCTCGACACGGGTGAATCCAGTCTTTTCAACTGGATTCCCGTTTTCACGGGAATGACGACGAAGAGCTCGGCAAGGGATAGAATGAAGAAATTATGCCAAAAATTAAGAAACAGAGTGGTTCACTTCAGCTTCAAATTATTGAAAATGTCTCCAAGGGTCCCCAACTTCCCGTTCTTCTCGTCCTTCTCCAAAAACTTTCTGTAAGACTCCCGGTCCTCTCTCTCCTCCATCACCCTTTGGGATAGTCGAATTTTTCCCTGTGCATCGATGGAGATGATCTCTACCTGAATTTCTTGACCTTTGGGAAATTTCTTCTTAACATCTCCCTTTCCGGAATCTTTCACCTCCTCCATGAGAAGCAAGCCCCTTACCCTTGGCCCAAGCTGAGGAAGGCGGATGAAAATACCGTAAGGCTTGCTGTCTTCAACAATCCCTCTCAGGACCTGTCCTACCTCAAGGAGTACTTTATCCGATCCCTCCCCCTCCTGTTCCATCTTCTTCTTGATCGTCGCCTCTTTAATCGATAGTGAGACGCGGTGCGTCTGGCGATCTATTCCCATGACCAGCACATCCACCTCATCTCCTTCGTGAAGCAATTTGCTCGGGTGAGAGACACGTTCATAGCTGATCTCTGATATGTGAACAAGACCATCCACGCCCCGCGCTACTTCGACAAAGGCGCCGAAATCGGTAAGCCTGGAGACTTTCCCATGAACGATCTCTCCTTCTTCAAATCCAAGGCCCTTCTCCCATGCGTCAGGCTCCAGGGCTTTGATGGAGAGGGAGATTTTAGGCCTGCCGTCCTTATCCGTCTCGAACTTCATCACTTTCACCTGCACCTGCTGACCAGGTTTCAGAACCTCTGATGGATGCCTGATCCTCGCATGAGATATTTCAGAGATATGGACCATCCCCTCGATGCCTCCGATATCCACAAAGGCGCCGAAGTCGATCAGTTTCGTCACCTTCCCTTCGCATTCAAGGCCAGGCTTGAGTCTCGCCAAAGTTTCTTTTGACTTTTCTTCACGCTCTTCCTCCAAGAGCCCACGTCTGGAGACAATAATATTCTTCCCTTTTTCTTTGATCTCCATGATTCGAAACGGATATTTCGCTCCAACATGCTCCTCAGGTTTCTCGCAGAACTGGAGGTCGATCTGGCTTATAGGGCAAAAGGCACGAACACCAGAGAGATTGACCTCAAACCCTCCCTTCACGACAGCGGCAACTCTTCCTTCCACAGGGATGCGGTTTTCTTTTGCGTCCAGGAGCATGTCGAGAGAATCCGCTCCCTGAACCTTCATTCCCTTGGTGAGATGGATTCCATCCCGCGTCGATGCCACTCTCATTTCAACCCAATCTCCCTGCTCGACGGTGAGGTTGCCCTCCTTGTCCAGGAATTCCTGAAGATCCGCGATGCCTTCGCTTTTGCCTGCTAAGTCAATAAAGATCGTATCCTTGCTGATTTTCAACACCTTCCCTGAAACCTTATCGCCGGGGAAAAGCTTGCGACCGGGAGCTTCAGAACTGGCTTTCAAAAGCTCCTCAAAACTGGGCTCCCCGTTCATATCCTTCTCTGCCATCGCACCACATCCTTGGAATTTGATTTCTTGCTACGTTATATCGAACGGCTCGAATTTTGCACACGGAATTATAACCGGTTCCGTTGATCAAAAAAAGAGAACCTTCTTATCCCGAAAGATAGCACCTTTATTTTTTCTACACCAGCCCAATTCCCATTCTTGACAAAATTCATTCTCCTCGCTCAAAATTAAATTAGGAAACAAAATCTCAACAGACAGGAGGTGAACAGCATGAGAAGAACAATGTTGACGGTTATGGTCTTAGCCGTTTCAGTGATCTTTGTCGCGGCTGTCATGGCAGCAGAACAAAAAGCGCCTGCCTCGGCGACACCAGCCGCACCCAAACTCGAGAAGTACATTGGTGTTATCGAAAGGGTGGATGTGGCCAGGAAGGATTTTGCCGTGAAGAGCGGAAAGGAAGAGATGACCTTCTCCTTAAGTGACAAAACAAAGATCACTGAAGGCAAGAAGACGCTCGCCCTCACCGATTTGAAGAAAGGGCAGGAAGTCACTGTCGAATACACCAAAGAAGGGAACAAATCGGTGGCTGATATGATCAGTGTGAGTGCACCAAAGACCACAGGGATGAAGGAAAAAGCTCCTTCTGAAAAGGGCTATTAGAACAAAATAACCGGGAAGTCATTCCCGTTTCTTATAAAAGGGCACACTCCTTGAGCGTGCCTTTTATTTTTTTCGTGGATCGGTCCAGACTTAGCAAATAGCGTCTGCGGATTTGGTGATTTATGAAACATTGTTCTGGATTTTCCATGCGGAGTCTAAAATTTTTGCTAACTGAGTGTCAGTCTCAACAGTAGTGATGCCCATTTTTCTTAGATATCCAAGACAGTGTCTTTGGTTTCGCGCAGTAAGTCATCGTTCTTCTCTCCCTGGTTTTCCTGAGAATTTTGAACCAAATACCCGATTGCATCATAACCCTTCAGTCGTTTCTTATACATTCTCATCAATGTCGGAATATGCATGTCAACGTAATCATAAACTTGCACCACTTGCTTATTATCGTGAAGTCGGTGAAGACGGCCTACATATTGCTGGAGCGTGCCACGCCAAGAGATTGGCATAGCCAAAAATAATGTGTCCAGTCTAGCATCATCAAAACCCTCACCGATATACCGTCCTGTGGCAATGATCACCCTCTCCTTTGAATCGGGAATTGCTTTAATCTGTTCAGCCAGTGCTTTACGTTGTTTTGTGCCCATGCCGCCCCTGAGGATTATGATATTCTGAGCAAAACCCTTAAGATGTTCCGCGAACCATTCTAAATGCTCAGTACGCTCTGTTAGGAGTAGGGGCGACCGTCCTGTTTCTAAAGCTTTCAGTAGATCGTTGAAGATTAATTCGTTGCGATGTTTGTCAAATACAAGGGCTGAATAAATATCTTGTATTTTAGGATCGGTTAATTCCGGAGGCAATTTGAAATCAGTGAACCTTGTCAAGACGACATGTTTAAATGGCATTATCGTTGCGTGTCTTTTAGCGTTCTCCTTGAAACGAATTGGACCG
This sequence comes from Syntrophaceae bacterium UBA1163, assembly GCA_002311635.1. Lineage (GTDB taxonomy): Bacteria > Desulfobacterota > BSN033 > BSN033 > UBA1163 > UBA1163. Next base: position 5,492 of record DBZJ01000116.1, on the reverse strand, counting down.
CACTGCATCATGATTATCGGGTGATGACCATCCTTACGAATAGGGGTTGCCGTAAGGCCGACAACATACCTAGCCTTCACCTGTTTGAGAACTTGTTCAAAGGTAAAGGCAGGAATATGGTGGCACTCATCGACGATGACTTGACCGTATTCAGCCACCATGTCCTTGACCTCGCCCTTGCGAATGAGGCTCTGTATTAAACCAACGTCAATATGATCAGTCACCTTCGTCTTGCCCCCACCAATCTGACCAAGATCTTCTATAGGTTTATCAAGAAACAGTGCTAACCGTTCTCTCCACTGATCCATGAGTTGTCTGCGATGCACTAATACGAGGGTATTCACTTTTCTTTGAGCAATGAGCCATGCCGCTAACACCGTCTTGCCAAAAGCGGTGGGAGCGGACAAAATACCGTTGTCATAAGTTAGCATTTTGTCGCCCGCCTCTTGTTGGAAAGGATGGAGTTCACCACGAAAAGTTGCGTCTATCGTGGTACCCTCTAAACGCTTATTGTCGATTTTTGTCTTGACATTGTGGGCTTTAAACAGTGCTAGTGCATCATCGATACAGCCTCTGGGAAGACCGATATGGTCTGCAAAATCCTCAGCGCAACCAATAACTCGCGGTTTACCGAATGTCGACAGCCGCATCGCCTGAGCCCTGTAGAAATCGGGGTTTTGGAAAGCAGCTAAACGAATTAGTCGGTTTAGCATAGCAGGGGGTAACCCCTTTTTTTCTATATAGACCAGGTTACTTTGGACCAACTGAACAGTTTGGGGAAAAGGTCCTTGAATGGTTTTTTCAATTCTTTTCTTTGACGGCGGTAAAGTCCAAGGGTCTTCAGAGGCTTCTCCATCAGTAAGACTTATGCGGACGTCAATGATGCTTCCATTTCTCGATGCCTCCTGAACAATAGCTTCTACCTCGTCCCTCTGAATTCTTTTGATTGTGGAAAGGAACAGCCACTGGTCGGGAAAAGCTTCAAAACCTTCGTTCACGAAAACGCTATTACCCTTCTTTTTTGAAGTAAATTGCAATGGAAGGGCAATGAGATTACCAAACCCGCCTTTTGGCAGAGTATCTTGGCTAGGAAAGAATCGGTCATAGGAATCCAAACCAATTTGATGTCTCCGCTCCATAGCACGGGTCAGGATGGTACAACCGAACTTTCGGGCTATTGAAGCTTCAATTGGACGATCAAAGAATATCCAAACGTGACCACCCTGTCCTGACCGGGAACGCTCAAGCGCCGCAGGAACCCCTATTTCTCGGCAGACCCGAAGAAAAACGACCACATCCTCCTGCCAGGTCTTCTTATCGAAATCTATAGCAAGAAACCAACAAGTTTCATCCAATAAGAGTGGGTAGACTCCAATGATATGTTTTCCGATTAGATGGTCCCGGATTACCTCATCTGTCACTGGCACGAGATTTCGGTTTCCGCAATCCCCACATTTCGTCTTAGGTTTACCACATAAGGGACGTTTCCATTCGTTTGCACACGCAGGAGAATATCCGGATCTTCCATATTTCCCTTCCCATCTGACTGGATACACGTCTTCCCGCCCACGGAACAAAGATCGGAAAAGAGCAACTTGGGTTTCAACTGAAGAACCATTATCATCTGGACGAATGGCAGTAGCATATGGCGTTAATGGTTCTGAAATAATAGATTCGATCTCTGTGGCAGGTTTTTCAGAAGACAAACCGAGTAGCTTCTTCAACCGTTTATTTTCTTCTTTTAGAGAAGCACACTCTTCTAAAGCCCTTTGGAGCTGGGTTTGAAGGTTTTCAAGGTCTTTCATTGATTTTTCAGGGACAGGGCATGATTCGGTTCGTTAAATTTGTAAAAGGCTACTCGTTGATATGTTTCCCCCTTTAATAATCAATGATTGTTCGGTGAGTCCAAATATATGGCATTGATTCAATTCTCTTCCTCCAACCTTAACTTTCCTTAAGATACATAGTCCAGGTTTTGTCCCTAATTGGACTCTGCAACCCTCTGAGAGAACTTCATAATCATTATTAAACTATGCTTCAGCAATATTCTCATCCGGTATTGGTAAGTCTGAACTTGGTTTGACTTTTAGCCAACTCAAAGCAGCCAGGTTTCGGATTGTGGAGGCTACTTCTTTATTATCAAGTTTTGGACGGCGACGTTGCTTCCATTCCATCACCTCATTCAAAACTTCTTTTTCGGAAGGTTGCTCTTTATTTCTATTTACCAATGTGTTTGCGGCGAAAAGAACTGTCGCCACAACCTCGGATTGCCTCGTTTGCATACGCATGAATAGATCTGTTGTTTTCTCAATAATTGGTTCCCATTGAGCCAGTTCATTCATGTAGGCTTTCCGTGCATCTGAGAAGGTTGGCCCAACCTTAACCGCAAACATTCGTCCAAGCTGCTCTTCTTGTATTAAGCCATTGTTGACTAATCGGGTGATAACACCCTTTAACTCTGGCGAGAAGGGACCGAAACTTGATTTTTGATAACGTAGTCCGGTGGGCAAGCCTTCCTGGGTAGCAATGTACGCAATTTTTTGGAATGTAGTTCGACCTACAGGCCAGTGATAGGGTTCTTGTTCCAACCGGCTTAGAATCTCAACTACCGCAACCCACGCGGGTTTAACCCTTTCTGGAGCCAATCCCGACTCAGCAGGTTTCCTATCTATCTCTTGATCAAGAAATTCAGGTTGCAGTTCTTCATGTGACGTGCCGTGAGGTGCATAGAGTTCGACGGGTATATCTAATTGGTTCAAATAACGGTATAGCGTCGGACCAACTATCTTCCACTCTAATTGACCTTGACCACACCCAAGTGGGGGTACAGCAAGAGACGTAATCCCCCATTCTTTATAGTGTTGAAGCAAATATTTTAGACCCTTTACAATATCTTCGATCCGTGACACTGAACGCCAGTGGCCCTTTGTCGGAAAGTTCAAGATCCAGGGTGGTGTTAGTCTCTTGAACAAGTAAGGTTTGCCGAGTCTAACCTCATTACGATTGCACCGCGCTACATAATCATTGAACATGTCAGGAAACTGCTCTTTAAATTCAAGCGCAATCCCCTTGCCCATAATTCCAACGCAATTAACTGTATTAATAAGGGTTCGGGCTTTTGATTTTAGAATATCACCAAATAATACTTTAACCATCTTTGACCATACTTATTGAACGATCATAAGTAGTTGTCCCGTCCCAATTAGAATAATCTGCAATTTGAAGCCCAACGCAAGATTTTGATGCATGGTGCAAAATCCTATTGCAAACCTGGCGAAACGATCGAGGTAAAAAGTCCCTATTGTATGTTTATGGATTCCTTAAGGTATCGTTTAATGCGTTCTCGGTTTGTACCCAAGCTGGAAAACTGCTTTTCGCAAACATCGGTGAAACGGGCAAGCACCTTGCGGTTAATCTGCTCTTGATCTTCAAATATAGCAAGGGAACGGAAGGAGAGGCCCCACCTTTCATGCTGAAGCAAAGTAATCATTGAATCCCGTGTTTTATCATCGTTGGGTACCCCGAAAACATATTGAGGTTTAGGCATGCTATTAATCCGGCAATCGATTAGATATTTGCCTTCTGGATCATGCCTGGCATCATGCCAGTCAAATTCCCGTCGATTTGCGGGAACTGTTTCTTCCATAAATGTCCTAAAGTCTTCCATAAATGTTGAACGAATCCTTTCTCGTGAAAGATAAGTAACATCCGTAATCCTCAAAAGCGCTTGAATAAAACTATATAACGCATCGCCGTAAAGATCATTGTAAATAGGGACAATAAGCTCTCCTTCCCGATCCTGAACACTAAAAACTGAAAGCGCGTTAGTAATGATTTTTTGCCTTGTGCCCCGTTGCAGATCCTTCTCGTCAATGTCATAGGTCAAATGCATGTAGGTGTGCCCCTCGTCGGACAGTACCCATCTCCCATTTTCCCTTTTAAGAATGATTGAAAGATGATCCCCATCTTCGAACATGAAAGGAGTGAAAACCCGATAGCGATTTACTCCTTCAGATGCAAGCTTAAGCTTTTCACACACCTTTTCCTTGAAATCCCGTTCAATGATTTCTATTGTCATCTCTCATATCTCCTCAAAAAGGTGGCGTTGCGAATCAAGAGGCATCTCAAAACCACAATCTTTGAACATACATGTAATGGCCTGCTGGAAATCAGCAAACCGATCCGTTGGTTTGGCATAGGTATCTTCATTGGCACCAATCTCTTGATACCGTTCTGTGGCCTGGTGAATGTGAAAATCATAAAATGTTTCCCCTTCAATAGGGTTAGTATGTTCATGGCTTTTTCCATTACAGCGTTGTAAACGAAAAAGCTGGTTCGATTTTGGAGGTCTATAAGCCAATATAATTGAGAAATCAAGAGGGTTGAAAATACTCTGGCGAAGAATAAGACGATAATCTCCTCCATCAGCACCTTTGATATCCAACTCACGCTCTTTGTGCCCCAACTTTGGTCTGGTCTGGATCTTTGCTCGGTAGTCGTCCGGCAATGGTTTTCTTTCCTGAATCAGACGAGAGATATCTTGGTCAGAAAAACTAGCCGCCATTCATTATCCCCACTTTCGATTCCATAATAAAAATACTACCATAACAATAAAATTATTTCAGCTAACTTCGTCCTTCAACGATTTTTATTTCTGCTTCGGTTAAGCCATAAAGTTTATAGACAATCTGGTCGATAAGCCAGTCGGTTTTGCGAATGTTTTCCTTTAATGGTAAAAGTTTTGAGAGTGATTTTTCGTATTCGGATCTTACGTTTTCATAAAGCTCCCTGGATTTAAGGTTTGCCTGAATTTTCATCTTATTCTTCCCCAGAATTTTCCAGAAATCTTCAAAGGATAGATGTTCTTCCCCCTTCTGATAATCGCCCGGGTAGTTTTTTATCTGAGTTTTCCCAGTAAGCACTTCAATCCCCGTATCCTCTTTCGAGTCTGATTGAATTTTTAGCTGATTTTCCAACCATTTGAGAAAACCTTTAATCTCCCCCTGTTTTTCTTTATTCATCTCAATCATCTGTTCTGCAAAGTATGCCAGAATATCATGAACTACATCTGACTCTTCCCACAAAGAACCTTTGGGTATCTGCCATTCTTTGTTTAATGGATCAGAGTTGTGCTTTTTAACAAGCTCCGCATCCGGTTTATGTTCCTTCATTAATCTCCACTCAATGAAATAGAGAAATGTGTCTGCTTTCGAGGTCTCAAGAAACTTTTTGCAGTGATTCTTAGCTTCATCAAGCAATTTCTTCCGGTTCTCTATAGGTGTGACGAAGGAAATTAGACGGATCGGGAGTTTTTCAAGATTGACTATTTTTACTTCAGCAAAAACCCTCCCAAATTCAGGGACAAAGACTCGATGGACAAACGACAAGAACTCTGAATTAAGAATTGAGAGAATAAATTCTATTGAATAATCTTCTACTTTTGAGATGAGATTATGAACATTGTTTAAATTAAGGCAACCTCTAAAAATGTG